>NZ_JBHUZW010000153.1:0-7447 GCF_042667215.1 Cellulomonas sp. NPDC057328
CCGTCGACGTGTCCCCTCGTCCGTCCCCCGGACCGTCCCTCGATCCGTCCCCCGGACCACCCGCGGGGCACCACGCCGGTCGCGTAGCCTGGCGCCGACGTGCCCCCGTCCGGCCCCGGAGGTCACCCTGCCCGGCACCACCGCCCGCGCGCGCCCGCGTGCCGCCACCGCGGCCGTCTGGGTCGGGTTCGTGCTCGTCCACGCGTGGCTCACCCGCCTCGGCACCGTCGAGCTGCGCCAGGACTCCTTCGGCGACGTCGACCTGTACCGGCGCTGGGTCGACGCGGGCCTGACGTCGGGCTGGTGGCCCGTGCTCGACGAGGCGTGGGTGTACCCGCCGGCGGCGCTCGTGCCGCTCCTCGCACCGGCGGCCGTCGCCGGGTCCGCGTCCCCCGACGCGTACGCCCTCGCGTGGTGCGGGCTGGTCACGCTGCTCGACGCGGTCGCCGTCGCCGCGCTCCTGCGGCGCCCCGGCGGGCACGTCGCCGCCGGGTGGTGGCTCGCCTTCCTGGTGCTGCTCGGGCCGGTCGCGATCGGCCGGCTCGACTCCGTCGTCGCCCCGGTCTCGGTGCTCGCGCTGCTCGCGGCCCTCTCGGCGCCGCGCGTCTCCGCCGCGCTCGTCACGGCCGGCGCGTGGGTGAAGGTCTCGCCCGGTGCGGCGATCGTGCCGCTCGCGCTCGCGTCGCGGCGGCCGTGGCGGGACGTCGTCGCGCCGGCGGCGGCCGTGTGCGTCCTCGTCGTCGGCACGGTCGTGGCGCTGGGCGGCGCGCGCAACGTGGCCTCGTTCGTGCTCGAGCAGGGGTCGCGCGGGCTGCAGATCGAGTCCGTCGGCGCGACGCCGTGGCTCGTCGCGGGGCTGTGGTCGCCGTCGGTCCAGCGGTACCTCAACGGCGAGCTCGTGACGTACGAGATCGCCGGTCCGGGCACGCAGACCATGGCCGACGTGCTGGGCGCGGGCCTCGTCGTCGGCGTGCTCCTCGCGACGGTCGTCCTGTGGTGGTGCCGGCGCCGCGACGGCGCGACCTTCTGGACCGACGACGCCGTGCGCGGCGACTTCGTCGTGCGCGGCGCGTTCCTCATGGCGCTCGTGCTCATCGTCGCCAACAAGGTCGGCAGCCCGCAGTTCATCACGTGGCTGGCGCCGCCCGTCGCCGTCGGCCTGGCGCTCGGCCTGCCCTGGTGGCGGCGCACCGCGGCGGCGCTGGCCGGGGTCGCCGCGGCGACGCAGGTCGTCTACCCGTGGTGGTACGACGACGTGCTGCAGGGCGTCGCCGGGACGACGCTGCTGCTCGCCGCGCGCAACGTCGCGGTGGTCGCCCTGCTGGTCGTGACGGTCGTGCACCTGCTGCGGCCGCCGTCGACGGCGCGCGTGGGCGGGCCCGCGACGGACGCGGCCGACGGCGTCCCCGCCGGCGCGCCGGGCGAGCCCGACGCGCCGGCCGGGTCACGCGCCGTGCGCGGCGAGCCAGGCGAGCAGGTAGGCCCGCGAGCTCCCGTCGTCGACGGACGTGTCGGGTAGCGCCAGCGCGTCCTCCCACGCGGCCGCGGCCTCGTCCGGGCCCGCGAGCGCGCGGTACATGAGCAGGTAGTCGCCGAACATGACGTCCGGCCCGTCGGGCGCGGCCTCGTCGACGGCCGCGGTGATGGTCGCCGGGTCGACGTCGAGGGCCAGGTGGTCGGACACCGGTCCCATAGGGATGAGCAGGATGCCGAGCATCGCGCTGGGCTCCGGGCTGAACCACGTGGCCCAGTCCCGCTTGCCGCCCCAGTTGAGGGCGACGACGCGGTGCTCGAACCCGTCGAGGACGGGGTCGTCGAGGTCGGGCGCCGTCCAGTAGGTGCGGGACGTCAGCGCCTCGGTCGACGTCAGCCACGTCGCCTGCGTGCGCAGGTCGTCCTGGCCGGACGCCGCGGCCCACAGGCCGACGCCGTTCCACGCGTTGACGGCCTCGGACGCGGACTCCTGGTTGTTGCCGTCGGCGAACGGCGCGGTGCCGGACGCCCAGGCGTGCCCCGCGTACGGGTCGTACGTGCGCAGCTGCGGCAGCGCGTCGGACGGCAGCGCCGCGGCGACGTCCTGCACGAGCGCGTCCATCACGGGGCGCACGTCGTCCACGAGCGCCGGGTCGTCCGCGCCGAGCAGGCCGGCGGCGGACAGCAGGTAGCCGTAGTGGAAGTGGTGGTCGTTGAGCTCGTCGGACCCGAAGGACGGCGTCCGGCCGATCACCGAGCGCACCTGCGGGTCGTACACGAAGCACCGCGCGTCGCGGGTCCCGCACCCGTCCGGCTCCGCCCACTCGCGCAGCGCGTCGGCGACGCGGACCCGCAGGTCGGCGACCACGTCGTCCGCGCCGAGCGTCTCGCCGAGCACGACGAGCGTCGCGGCGCGGTACAGGTCCTTGCCGCCGAAGTACGTGTCCGACCCGAACGCCTCCGTGCCGGCGACGTCGGCCGTGAGCTGCTCGAGCACCGCGGCCCGGCGGTCGTCGGGGACGTCGGCGAGGTCGAGCGTGCCGGTCGGCTCGACGGCCGGCGCGTCGGCGACGAGGTGGGAGCCCGCGCACAGCTCGAGCGCGCCGTAGATGCTGCGGTAGGTGCCGAGGCCGCAGCCGTCGCGGTCCGGCTGGTCGCCGGCGCGGTGGTGCGGCATGAGCACGTGGGCGGTCGGCGCGGCGGCCGCCGTGCGGTAGGTGAGCGTCGTCCGCGCGACGCGGTCGTCGACGCCGTACGCGACGTCCACGCCGACGACGGGGTCGACGGCCGCGTCCGCGAGCACCTGGGCGGCGTCGTCCGCCGCGTCGTCGGGCAGCGCCCACCACGTGGCGGTCCCGCCGGCGGCGAGGGTGAGCCGGCCGCCGGCGAGGGCGCCGTCGGCGGCGGTGAGCGCCCACGTCGTCCCGGCGACGTCGACGGTCGCCGTGCCGCCGTCCGCGTCGCCGAACGCCGCGCCGGCACCGAGCTCGACGTCGGCCGCCGCGGTGAACGACACGAACGGCGAGCCGCCCGCGAGCGCGACGTCGCCGAGCGGCGCACCCGCGGCGTCGAGCAGCCGCACGGTCACGGCGACCGGGTCGGCGGCGACGACCTGCGCCGACGCCGCACCGGCGTCGACCGTCACCGCGGGCACGTGCGCGCCGATGACCGCCTTCGCGCTCGTCACCGGGTCGGGCAGGCCGACGGTGAAGCCGCCGTCGTCCAGCGCGAAGGACAGCGGCAGCGGGAACACCGGCTGCGGTTCGGCACCGAAGGCGAGGCCGGAGTACCAGCGGTTCGACGGCGGCACGACGCCGTCGGCGAGCCGCGTCGGGGCGACCTTCGCGTCGGGCGCCTGCGTGACCGCGGCCGTGAGGGCCGCGGCGTCGACGTCGGGCGGGTCGGCCGGCGCGGGGCCGTCGTGGGCCGGTGGCGCGGGCGCACCCGCCTCGCCGGCCGCCGCCCGGCCGGCCGACCACGGCCGCAGCACGACGAGCACGGCGGCGAGGACGACGACGAGCACGACGGCGGCGACCACCCAGGGCAGCCGCGGGCGGCGGACGGCGGTCACCGGCCCAGCCCGCCGACGTAGGTGCGCACGCGGTCGGCGACCGTCGTGACGACCCCGTCGTTCTCGAGGTGCATGACGGCGACGACGGGCGTGCCGGCGCTGACGAGGCCGTCGCCGGCCCCGTCGACGAGGTCGTCGCTCGCGACCCGCACCACGGCCTGCGCCTGACCGGCGACCGTCTCGACGTCGACCTGCTCCAGCCGCCCGCGCAGCCGGGAGCGGTCGGGCAGGACGAGCGTCACCGTGGCACCGTCCGGGACGCGCGCGTACTCGGTGGCGGACAGCGTGTACTCGGCCTGCACGTAGAGCGAGTCCTCCCGCTGCACGGTGGCCATCGGGACGGCCGCCTGCACGAAGGTGCCGCGCGTGGCGGCCACGTCGATCACACGGCCGGGGCCGCTGGCGTGGACGACCAGACGGCCCTCCGGGTCGAGCGAGGTGAGCTCCGGGGGCTCGGCGACCAGGCCGTTGCGCAGGTCGTAGGCGAGGCTCGCGGAGTCGACGACGAACAACGGGTCGCCCTCGGCGACCGCGTCCCCGACCTGGACGAGCTGGTCGGCGACGAGGCCGGCGTACGGCGTCCCCACGGCGTAGGTCTGCGCGAGGATCTGCGCGGAGTCGCTCGTGGCGCGCCCCCGCGTGTCGTTGAGGTGGACCGTGGCGAGCGCGGCCACGGCGAGCACGGCGAGCGTGCCGGTCAGCAGGCGGAGACGGCTGGCCCAGGTCATCGGGTACCTCCGGTGGTCAGGGCGACGGGGGTGGAGGACGGGGTGGCGGCGGGGGCGTCGGCCCCGGCCCGCTCGGGAGCGGCCTGCTCCGTGGCGCGCAGCTCGGCGCGGGCCCGGCGGCCCTCCCGCCAGGCGGTGACGACGAAGCCGCCGAGGATCAGCGTGTTCGTGGCGTTCCACGCGAGCGCCAGCGTGAGCTGCCCGCTCTCGGCGGCCTTCCAGGCGGCGACGACGGTGGTCACGAGCAGGAACTGGAAGACCAGCACCTGCGGCTGCATGAACGCGAAGGGCGAGCGGTAGGCGCCCTTGCGCCCGGTGACGTGCCAGGCTTGCTCGCGCCGCAGCAGGGCGTTGACGAGCGCGCGCACGTAGATCGGGAACGACACCGACGCGAGCAGCAGCACCTCCCACCGGAACGAGCCGAGCGTGTAGAAGGCGAGCACGATCTGCAGGACGTAGAAGCCCGCGTAGTACAGGAGCCACGTCAGCGGCGTGATCGTCAGGTCCATCGGCGACAGGTCGAGGTAGATCTCGAGCGGCGGCACCATCAGCAGGAGCAGCGGCGCGATGCCGGTGAGGTAGTGCGTCGCCGTGACCGCGTACTGGATGCGCTGGTCGGTGGTGAGGCGGCGCTGCCGCGAGAACGGGTTGTGCGTGAGCATGATCTCGAAGCCGCCCGTCGCCCACCGCAGCTGCTGCTTGGTGTACGCCTCGACGGTCTCGGGGGTGTCGCCCACGGCGAGCGTCGTGGGGATGTAGACCGTGCGCCAGCCCTTCTCGTGCAGCATGAGCGAGGTCCACACGTCCTCGGACTTGGAGTCGGTGTAGACGCCGCCCACGGAGTCGAGCGCGGCCCGCCGGTAGACGACGTTCGTGCCCACGCAGAACGCGGCGTTGAACCGGTTCCGGCCCGGCTGCACGTACCGGTAGAAGACCGCCTGCATGTAGCCGGCGCCGCGGCTGATGATCGTGTCGTAGTTGCCGTACGTCTGCGGCGTCTGCACGAACGCGACGTCGGACGACGCGAAGAACGGCACGGTCTCGTGCAGCATCTGCGGCAGCGGCACGAAGTCCGCGTCGAGCACCAGGACGAGCTCGCCGCGCGTGAGCGAGAGCGCGTGGTTGATGTTGCCGGCCTTCGCGCCGCCGCTCGAGAGCCGGCGGACGTACCGGGCGCCGAGCTCGGCCGCGAGGTCGCGGACCTCGTCCGAGCGGCCGTCGTCGAGCACGTAGGTGTCGTGCCGCCCGTGCATCGCGACGGCCGCGGTGACCGTGCGGCGGATCGTGGCCAGGTCCTCGCCGTACGTCGTGATGTAGACGTCGACCGTCACGGGACGGTCCTCGAGGTGCATCTGCCAGCGCGACGGCTGGTCCTCCGTGCCGTCCCGCAGGATCTCGGCGAGGTCGTACAGGCGCTCCTGCGCGTGGTGGAAGGCGAAGCCGCGGGGGTTGTGCCCGCTCGACAGGACCGTCCACATGGCCAGCAGCGCGTGGGCGACGAGGACGGTCTCCGCCAGGATCACCATCGTGTACGGGAGCCAGTCGCCGCGGTTGCCGGGGTCGAGCAGGAACGCCGCGTAGACGACCACGCCGGCCGCGGCGAGCAGGACGAGGAGCATGAGCGAGGGGCTCTGCGCCGCCTCGTTCTCCGGTGAGCGGGACGGGCGCGGCGTGCGCCCGTGGGACTCGTGGGCGTGGTCGGTGCGACGCGGGTCGAGCAGCAGTCGGTCGAAGGTCGTGGACACGTGGCCCCCTGCGGTCGTCGTCATCGGGGTGCGACGGCGACCCGGGTGCGGGGCGACGTCGCGGTGACGGCGGCGTCGTCGGCGTCCGGCGTGCGCGGTGGTGACGGCCCGTCGGGCGGTCCGTCGTCCTCCACGTGACGGGGACGACGCTAGGCACGCCCCCGCAGCGGTGTCACGGGACCGTGACGCCGCGGACGCGCCGGGACGGGTCGGCTGAATCGAATCGGCCACGGCGTGACAGTGCCCGGACCTGCACGGATCGCCCCAGATGTCCGGTGTGTGAACTTTCGCGGTGCGCGCCCCGGTCCCACGATCCGGACGATCAGCTGCCGTCGAGCGCCGTCCCGGGACGACGACGGGGCGGGGACCGGTCCGGTCCCCGCCCCGCCCGTCCGTCCGGCCTCAGGCCAGGTGCGGCGCGACCTCCTGCGCCACGAGCTCGAGGTGCTCGAGGTCCTGCAGGTCGAGGACCTGCAGGTAGACACGCTGCACGCCCTGCTCCGCGAGCGTGCGCAGCCGCTCGACCGCCTCGCCGGGCGTGCCGGCGATGCCGTGCTCGCGCAGCTCCGGCACCTCGCGGCCGATGGCGGCGGCGCGACGCGCGAGCTCCGCCTCGTCGCGGCCGACGCACAGCACGAGCGCGACCGACTGCACCAGCGTGCCGGGGTCCCGCCCCTCCTCGACGCACGCCTGGCGCAGCTGCTCGATGCGGCCCGCGACGGCGCCCAGCTCCGGGAAGGCCTGGTTGTACTCGGCGGCGAACCGGACCGCGAGCCGCGGCGTGCGCCGGGGGCCGCCGCCGCCGACGATCACCGGCACGCCCGCGCTCCCGGGGTGCAGGGGCGACTGCTGCACCGGCTTCGGCAGGGCCGGCGAGTCCAGCAGCGTGTAGTGCTCGCCGCGGTGCTCGAACCGCTCGCCGACCGGGGTGCCCCACAGGCCCGTCACGATCTCGAGCTGCTCGGTGAGGATCCCGAACCGCTTCTCCGGGAACGGGATGCCGTAGGCCGTGTGCTCGTCGGCGTACCAGCCGGCCCCGAGGCCGAGCTCGACCCGCCCGCCGGACATCTGGTCGACCTGGGCGACCTGGATCGCGAGCACGCCCGGGTACCGGAACGTGGCGGACGAGACGAGCGTGCCGAGGCGGATGCGGCTCGTCTCCCGCGCGAGCCCCGCGAGGGTCGTCCACGCGTCGGTGGGGCCGGGCAGGCCGTCGCCGCCCATCGTCAGGTAGTGGTCGGAACGGAAGAAGGCGTCGAACCCCAGGTCCTCGGTGGCGCGCGCGACGGCGAGGACGTCGTCGTACGTCGCACCCTGCTGGGGCTCGGTGAAGATGCGCAGGTCCATGCCGCCAGCCTCGCACGCCTCCCCACCCCCTCCGCCGAGCGCGGTACATGCGTCACGAGTGCGGGTGCTGCAGCACCCGCACC
>NZ_JBHUZW010000154.1:0-7277 GCF_042667215.1 Cellulomonas sp. NPDC057328
GGCGTCGGGGTGGCCGCCGGCGGAGCCGTCGTGGGCGCGGGAGCGTCGGCGGCGTCGGCCGGCGGGGCGGCGGGCGCCGGCGCGCTCGCGGCCGGAGCCGGGACCGGTGCGGCGGGCTGCGGGGCGGGCGCCGCGGGTGCGGGCACCGCGGGTGCGGGGGAGGGCGTCCGGCACACGGGTGCCTGACCGCCCTCGCCGAAGTGCTCGTCGAACCCGGCGACCTGCACCCAGCGCACGCACGCGTCCGCGGGCAGCCCGAGGCGGTCCCAGGTGACCGATGCGGCGCCGAGCAGGTCGTGCCACGGCGTGCCGGCGCCCTCGACGTGGACGTTCGTCGCGCCCCCGCCGGCGGGCGACGTCCACAGCACGTTGAGGTGCGCGTGCTCGCCGAGCACGTGCCCCGCCGGCAGCTCGAGGCCCGCGCCGGTGACGCGGTACGGCGTCGGGGCGTCGGACCCGGCGGCGGCACCCGTCGCGGTCGCGGTGAGGAGGGCGGCGGACGCGGCGAGGGTGAGCGCGGTCGTCCTGACCACGGTCCGGGGGGCGGCTGCCGCGGCGGTGCGGGGGTGCATCGGGCCTCGTTCGGGTCGGGCGGACGGGCGCGGGCATGCGCCGGCCACGTCGGGAGGACGGGGAGGCCACGCGGCGGAGCGGCGCGGCGTCGGCAGGTTATCGGGACCGAACGGGCGCACGGGACGGATCGGGCATGACGGTTCTCTCATGGAGGTGCAGGTCAGCGCGTCGTCGCCGGACCCCGGTCGACCGCCCCCCGCGCGGGCCGAGTCGGGCCGTGTGGGCGGCGGCCGCTAGCGTCCGCGGTGTGACGACCTCCGGCAGGCCCAGGACCGTGAGTGCGGCCGAGCGGCGTGCCCGGCTCGGGCGCCGCCACGCCCTCGCGCCGGGGCAGGGTGCCGCCGGGCCCGTGGACGCCGCGCGGGCCGTCGTCGCGCTGCACAGCACGGACCCGGCGTCCACGGTGCTGTCCGCTCTCGCGCGGGCGCCCGGCGCCACCACGGCGGACGTGGAGCGGGCGCTCTACGACGACCGGGACCTGATCCGCGTGCTCGCCATGCGCCGCACCCTGTTCGCCGTGCCGCACGACCTCGCCGCGACGGCCTTCGTGGCGGCGGGCGACACGGTGGCGGCGCAGCAGCGCCGGATCCTGCACCAGCTGCTCGTCGCGTCGGGGGTGACGGAGGACCCGGGCCCCTGGGTGGCCCGTGCCGAGCGGGCCCTGCTCGACGCGATCGCGGCGGCCGGCGAGGCGACGGCCCCGGAGCTCGCCGCCGCCGACCCGCTGCTCGCGACGCGCGTCACGCTGGAGCCCGGCAAGAAGTACGAGACCACGCAGAGCGTGGCGAGCCGCCTGCTCACGACCCTGTCCGCCGAGGGGCGGGTGCTGCGCGGGCGGCAGGTCGGCGGCTGGGCGGCGCCGCAGTTCCGCTGGACGACGCCGGCGGCCTGGCGCGACCTCGGGCCGGTGCCCGCGCTCGCGGACGCCGCCGCGACGCTCGCGCGGCTGTGGCTGCACGCGTACGGGCCGGCGCGGCCGGCGGACCTGCAGTGGTGGGCGGGCTGGACGGTCGCGCGCACGAAGGCCGCGCTGGCGGCACTCGACACGGTCGACGTCGTGCTCGAGGACGGCGCGCCGGGTGTCCTGCTCGCCGACGACGCCGACGAGGTCGCGCCGCCGGACCCGTGGGTCGCGCTGCTGCCCGCGCTCGACCCGACGGCGATGGGCTGGAAGCACCGCGACCCGTTCCTCGGGACGCACCGGGAGCAGGTGTACGACCGCAACGGCAACGCGGGGCCGACCGTCTGGGTGGACGGGCGGGTCGTCGGCGGCTGGGTGCAGCGCGCCGACGGCGAGGTGGCCGTCGAGCTGCTCGACGACGTGGGCCGCGCCGCGGCGGACGCCGTGGCCGAGCAGGCCGCCGCGCTGACCGCGCAGCTCGCGGACGTCCGCCTGACCGTGCGCGCCCGTGGCTGGACGGCCGTCGAGAAGCGGCTGCGCGCGTGAGCCCGGCGCGCGCCCGGCGGCCGGCGGCCCGCGTCCGGCCCGCCACGGCACCCGAAACGATTCGAGGTGCTCCGGGCACTGGCCGCGGACGCCCGCGCGGCGCACCCTCGGTCCTCGACGCGGCGACCGCTGCGGGCCCCGCGGCGGAGCGGGGCGCGGCACCGCGCGCACACCCTTCGAGGAGACGCATGTCCCAGCGCACCAGGGCGGCAGCCCTGCTGTCCGCGGCCCTGCTGGCGGTGACGGGGATCGGCACGATCACCGCCACGTCGGCGCAGGCCGCGGCCGGCTGCCGGGTCGACTACACCATCACGAACCAGTGGGGCGGCGGGTTCGGCGCCGACGTGAGGATCACCAACCTCGGCGACCCGCTGACGGGCTGGACCGTCGGCTGGACCTTCGGGTCCGGCCAGCGGGTCACGCAGGCGTGGAACGGGACCGCCACCCAGTCGGGCAGCGCCGTCACCGTGCGGGACTCCGGCTGGAACGGATCCGTCCGCACCGGCGGCACCGCGAGCTTCGGCTTCAACGGCTCGTGGAGCGGGTCCAACCCGGTCCCGACGCAGTTCACCGTCAACGGCGTCGCCTGCACGGGCTCGGCCACCGGCACCCCGACGCCGACGCCGACCCGGACGCCCACACCCACCCCCACGCCCACGACCACGCCCCAGCAGCCGACCGGCACGACGCCCGTCGCGATCAACGGCCAGCTGCGCGTGTGCGGCGTGAACCTCTGCAACCAGTACGGCAGGCCGATCCAGCTGCGCGGCATCAGCTCGCACGGCCTGCAGTGGTTCCCGGGCTGCTACAACACCGCCTCGCTCGACACGCTCGCGAACGACTGGAAGGCGGACGTCTTTCGCATCGCGATGTACGTCAACGAGAACGGGTACGTCACCGACCCGCCCGGGTTCACCGCGCGCGTCAACTCCCTCGTCGACGAGGCCGAGCGGCGCGGCATGTACGCGATCGTGGACTTCCACACGCTCACGCCCGGTGACCCGAACGTGAACCTGGAGAACGCGAAGACCTTCTTCCGGAACGTCGCCACGCGCAACGCCGCCAAGAAGAACGTCATCTACGAGATCGCGAACGAGCCGAACGGCGTCACGTGGGAGCAGATCCGCACCTACGCCAACCAGGTCATCCCGATCATCAAGGCCGCCGACCCCGACGCGGTGATCCTCGTCGGCACCCGCGGCTGGTCCTCGCTGGGCGTCTCCAACGGCTCGACGTCGGCGGAGATCGTGGCCAACCCGCTCGCGTTCGACAACATCATGTACACGTTCCACTTCTACGCGGCGTCGCACCTCGACAACTACCGCGCCGAGGTGCGCAGCGCGGCGCAGCGGCTGCCGCTGTTCGTCTCCGAGTGGGGCACGACCAGCGCGACCGGTGGCGGCACCGTCGACCTCGCGAGCTCGACGGCGTGGCTCGACCTGCTCGACTCCCTGAAGATCAGCCACGTCAACTGGACGTACTCCGACGCGAACGAGAGCAGCGCCGCGTTCCGCCCCGGCACGTGCGCCGGCTCGAGCTACGGGACGTCGCAGCTCACGCAGTCCGGCCAGTTCGTCCGCAGCCGGATCATGACGGCGGACAGCTTCCCGACGCGCTGACCGCCGCACGACCGCACGACCGCACGACCGCGCCGCCGTCCCGGTGACCCCCACCCACCGGGACGGCGGCGCGCCCACGCCGCGGGACGCCGCGGTCGGGCGACCGGTCCGCGCCGGTACGCTGGGCCTGTCTGCCGACCCGCGGCGCGGGACTGGTGGGGCGAGGCCCGGTGAGGGCGAGCCGCCCCCGGTGCCCGGGCCCCCACCGAGGGAACCGATGACCACCGCACCTGTGCGCCCCGCCGACGCGCCCACCCCGCAGCACGCCTCCGACACGGTCGAGAACGCGGCCGCGACGCCCGACCAGGTCCAGCCGTTCGCCGAGCTCGGCCTCAAGCCGGACGAGTACCAGCGCATCCGCGACATCCTCGGCCGGCGCCCCACGGCGGCGGAGCTCGCCATGTACTCCGTCATGTGGTCGGAGCACTGCTCGTACAAGTCGTCGAAGACGCACCTGCGCCAGTTCGGCGAGAAGACGACGCCGGCGATGAAGGAGCACCTGCTCGTCGGCATCGGCGAGAACGCGGGCGTCGTCGACATCGGCGACGGCTGGGCGGTCACGTTCAAGGTCGAGTCGCACAACCACCCGTCCTACGTGGAGCCGTACCAGGGCGCCGCGACGGGCGTCGGCGGCATCGTCCGCGACATCATCTCGATGGGCGCGCGGCCCGTCGCCGTCATGGACCAGCTGCGCTTCGGCGCGGTCGACCACCCGGACACGGCGCGCGTCGTGCACGGCGTCGTCTCGGGCGTCGGCGGATACGGCAACAGCCTCGGGCTGCCGAACATCGGCGGCGAGCTCGTGTTCGACGCCTGCTACCAGGGCAACCCGCTGGTCAACGCGCTGTGCCTGGGCGTGCTGCGGCACGAGGACATCCACCTGGCCAACGCGTCGGGCGTGGGCAACAAGGTCGTGCTGTTCGGCGCGCGCACGGGCGGCGACGGCATCGGCGGCGCGTCGATCCTCGCCTCGGAGACCTTCGACGACACGAAGCCGTCCAAGCGCCCGAGCGTGCAGGTCGGCGACCCGTTCATGGAGAAGGTGCTCATCGAGTGCTGCCTCGAGCTGTACGCGGCGAAGGTCGTCGAGGGCATCCAGGACCTCGGCGCCGCGGGCATCTCCTGCGCGACCAGCGAGCTCGCGTCGAACGGCGACGGCGGCATGCACGTCGACCTCGAGAACGTGCTGCTGCGCGACCCCACGCTGACGGCCGGCGAGATCCTCATGTCGGAGTCGCAGGAGCGGATGATGGCCGTCGTCCGGCCGGAGAAGCTCGACGAGTTCCTCGCGATCACGTCGCGGTGGGACGTCGAGACGGCCGTCATCGGCGAGGTCACCGGCACCGGCCGCCTCACGATCGACCACTTCGGGCAGCGCATCGTCGACGTCGACCCGAGGACGGTCGCGCACGAGGGTCCCGTCTACGACCGCCCGTACGCGCGCCCGGCATGGCAGGACGCGCTCGTCGCCGACTCCGTGAGCACCCCCGAGGGGCGGGAGCGGTACGCGCGCCCGTCGACGGCCGAGGAGCTGCGCGCCACGGTCCTGCGCCTGGCCGGATCGCCGAACCTCGCGTCGCCGGCGTGGGTGACGGACCAGTACGACCGCTTCGTGCAGGGCAACACCGCGCTCGCGCAGCCGGACGACGCGGGCGTCGTCCGCGTCGACGAGACGACGGGCCTGGGCGTCGCGCTCGCGACCGACGCCAACGGCCGGTTCGCGAAGCTCGACCCGTACACGGGGGCGCAGCTCGCGCTCGCGGAGGCGTACCGCAACGTCGCCACGTCCGGCGCGCGGCCGCTCGCCGTCACGGACTGCCTCAACTTCGGCAGCCCCGAGCACCCCGACTCGATGTGGCAGCTCGTCGAGGCGATCCGCGGGCTCGCCGACGCGTGCCAGACGCTCGAGGTCCCCGTGACCGGCGGCAACGTGTCGCTCTACAACGGCACGGGCGAGCCCGGGCAGCTCGACTCGTCGATCCACCCGACGCCGGTCGTCGGCGTGCTCGGCGTCCTCGACGACGTCGCCCACGCCGTGCGCTCCGGCTGGACGGCGCCCGGCCAGGCCGTCTACCTGCTCGGCACGACGCGCGGCGAGCTCGACGGCTCCGCGTGGGCCGAGGTCGTGCACGACCACCTGGGCGGCACCCCGCCGCGCGTCGACCTCGACGCCGAGCGGCGGCTCGCGCAGGTCCTCGCGACCGCGGCGCGCGACGAGCTCGTCGACGCCGCGCACGACCTGTCCGAGGGCGGCCTCGCGCAGGCGCTCGTCGAGTCGAGCCTGCGGCACGGCGTCGGCGTGCAGGTGGACCTCGACGGCCTGTGCGCGCGCGACGGCGTCACCCCGTTCGAGGCGCTGTTCTCCGAGTCGACGGCCCGCGCGCTCGTCGCGGTGCCGCGCTCGGAGGAGGTGCGGTTCGCCGACCTGTGCACGGCGCGCGGCGTCCCGGTGATCCGCCTCGGCGAGACGGCCGAGACCTGCTCGCCGGGTGCGGGCACCGTCGCGGGCGACCCGGACCACGCGCACGAGGCCGCGGTCGAGATCGCCGGCCTGTTCACGCTGCCGCTGTCCGAGGCGCGCGAGGTCTGGGAGGGCACGCTGCCGCGCCTGTTCGGCTGACGCGACGCACGAGGGGCCGCCGGGTGCACCCGGCGGCACCACGTGCGTCCGTGCGCCGCGGCTCAGCCCTCGCGGAGCGAGACGACGGCCGCACGGGGGCGGGACGACGGCGCGACGGCGGGACAGCGCCGACACGCCGACCGGCGCCCCCGGATCGCGCCCCGGACGAGCGTCCTGGCGCGGCGGGGCGCACCGTGGACGGGTCCACGCACGTCCACGAAGGGGACCCCGATGAAGAAGCTCACCCGTCCGGTCGCCGTGCTGGTGGCCGCCGTCGCCGGCCTCGCGCTGGCCGCGGCGCCCGCCGCGGCCGCACCGAACGCGCAGGACCAGGAGTTCCTCGTCGCCGCCCACCAGGGCAACCTGGCGGAGATCGCCGCCGGGCAGGCGGCGCTCGCCGAGGCCGCGACGCCCGGCGTCAAGGAGATGGGCCAGCAGCTCGTCACCGACCACACGGCGCTCGACGCCCAGCTCACCGCCGTCGCGCAGCAGCTCGGCGTCGCGCTGCCCGGCACGCCGACGCCCGAGCAGCAGGCGGCGCTCGCCGAGGTGCAGGCCGAGGACGGCCAGGACTTCGACACGGCCTGGCTGTACCTGCAGATCGAGTCGCACCGCGCGACGCTGGCCCTCGGCGAGCGGGAGCTCGCCGCCGGGTCCGAGCAGGCCGTGAAGGACCTTGCGACGGCGTCCGCGCCCGTCGTGCAGCGGCACCTCGACCACGCGCTCATGCTCGCCCGCGAGCTCGGCGTCGACACCGTGCCCGCCGGCACGGGCGGTCAGGCCGCGGCGTCGGAGCGTCCTCTGGGCCTCGCGCTGTCGCTGGTCGGCGGCCTCCTGCTCGCCGGGGCCGGCGTGCTCGTCGCCCGGTCGCACCGCACCACCCCGGCCGCCCGCCGGCGGTGAGCCCCACCAACCGGCGCCCGGCGCGGCGGGCCGTCCTCGTGACGGCCGCCGTGCTGGGTGCCGTGTGGTTGTAGTCGTTCTTTAGGATGGGCGTCGAGGAGACGGTGGTCTATGT
>NZ_JBHUZW010000155.1:0-7274 GCF_042667215.1 Cellulomonas sp. NPDC057328
TGTGTATAAGAGACAGGTGGTCGCCGGGGGCCGGGGGTGCCCGGTCCGACGAGGTCGGTCAGACGGAGCGGACGGCCGCAGGGTCGAGCGCGTGCGCGGTGTCGCCGGTGACGAGGTAGACGACGCGGCGCGCGACGGACACGGCGTGGTCGCCGAACCGCTCGTAGTAGCGCCCGAGCAGGGTGACGTCGACCGTCTCCTGCGCGGGGCGCCGCCACTCGCCGGACAGCATCGCGGTGAACGTGTCGGTGTGCAGGGCGTCCAGCAGGTCGTCGTCCTGCTCGATGCTCTCCGCGAGGGCGAGGTCCCGCGTCTCGAGGAGCGTCGTGGTGCGCCGGGCGACGCGCACGGCGGCGTCCTGCATCTGCGTGAACGTCTCCTCCAGGCCCTCGGGCACGGCGCCGCGCGGGTAGCGCAGGCGCGTGACCTGGGCGACGTGCCGGGCGAGGTCGCCCATCCGCTCGAGCGACGCGCTCATGCGCAGCGCCGAGACGACGACGCGCAGGTCGGTCGCGACGGGCTGCTGCTGCGCGAGCAGGCGCACGCACCGCTCGTCGAGGTCGCGCTCGAGGGCGTCGATGGCGAGGTCGTCGGCGATCACCGACTCCGCCAGCCGGAGGTCGGCCGTGAGGAGCGCCTGACCGGCGCTCGTGACGGCCTGCTCGACGCGGCCGCTCATGGCGACCAGGTCCTCGCCGAGCTGCTTGAGCTCGGCGTCGAAGATGTCCCGCATGGTGTCCTCTCTGCGCGCAGGTGCGCGTTGCGGCCCACACCGTCGCACGGCCCGGTGAACGCTCGTCACCGCGCAGGTGAACACCCGGCGGCCGGGCGGCGTCGGTGCCCGCCGGTGGCGGGGCGGGCCCCGGACGTCGGCCTAGTGTGGGCGCGTGGAGTGGATGGACGGCCTCGCGCCGCTGGTGGCCGGGGCGCTCGGCGTGCTCGTCGGCGCGTTCGCCGTGGGCGCGTTCCGGTGGAGCGAGCGCGCGCAGCGCACGGTGCCGCCCCAGCCCGAGCCCGAGCTCGACGACGGCCTCGTCCGGACGCTCGCGGTGCTGCGGTCCGCGGCGGTCGTGCTCGACGCCGAGGACCGGGTGGTGCGCGCGAGCCCGCCGGCGCACGCCCTGGGCCTGGTCCGGGACGGTCGTCTGGTGCATGCCGCGATGCGCGACCTGGTGGAGGCCGTGCGCCGCGACGGCGTCATCCGGGACGAGGAGGTCGACGTCCCGCGCGGCCCGGTCGGCGCCGGTCGGCTGCTCGTGCAGGCGCGCGTCGCGCAGGTGACGCCCGAGCACGTGCTGCTCCTCGCGGAGGACCTCACGCAGGCCCGCCGCCTCGAGGCCATCCGCCGCGACTTCGTCGTCAACGTCTCGCACGAGCTGAAGACGCCCGTCGGCGCGCTGTCCCTGCTGGCGGAGACGGTGCAGGACGCGGCGGACGACCCGGAGGCGGTGCGCCGGTTCACCGGCCGCATGCAGGCGGAGGCCGTCCGGCTGTCCGCGCTGGTGCACGAGATCATCGAGCTGTCCCGCCTGCAGGCCACCGGGGCGCTGGAGGAGCTCGCGCCCGTCGCGGTCGACGACGTCGTCGCCGAGGCGGTCGACCGCGCCCGCACGGGCGCCGACGCCAAGCAGGTGCGCGTCAGCGCGGGCGGTGCGCGGGGCGTCATGGTGTTCGGCGACCACAACCTGCTCGTCACCGCGGTGCGCAACCTGCTCGACAACGCGGTGGCGTACTCGCCGGAGGGGACGCAGGTCGCGGTCGGCGTCGCGCGCCGCGGCGAGCTGGTCGAGATCGCGGTCGTCGACGAGGGCGTCGGCATCGACCCGGCCGACCAGGAGCGCGTGTTCGAGCGGTTCTACCGCGTCGACCCGGCGCGCTCGCGCGACACCGGCGGTACCGGTCTCGGCCTGTCGATCGTCAAGCACGTCGCGGCGGACCACGGCGGCGACGTGTCGGTGTGGTCGCAGCCCGGCCGCGGCTCGACGTTCACGCTGCGCCTGCCCGTCGCGGACTCCCGCCCCGTGGACGACCGGACCACGGCGTCGTCCGGCGTGCCGGCCACCCCGCCCCCGACCAGCGCCGGCGGCCCGCCGGACCGAACCCCGTCCAGGAGCACCCCGTGACCCGCATCCTGCTCGTGGAGGACGAGGAGTCCTACCGCGACCCCCTCGCGTACCAGCTGAGCCGCGAGGGCTACGACGTCGTGACCGCCGCGACCGGCCCCGAGGCGCTCGAGCGCTTCGCGGACGGCGGCGCCGACCTCGTCCTGCTCGACCTCATGCTGCCCGGCCTGCCCGGGACGGAGGTGTGCCGGCGGCTGCGGCTGGAGTCCGACGTGCCGGTCATCATGCTCACGGCCAAGGACGACGAGATCGACAAGGTCGTGGGCCTCGAGCTCGGCGCCGACGACTACGTGACGAAGCCGTACTCGTCGCGCGAGCTGCTGGCGCGGATCCGCGCGGTGCTGCGCCGCCGCGAGGCGGGCGCCCGGGCCGCGGGCGGCGCGGACGACGCGGAGGACGACGGCACGCTCGAGGTGGGGGGCGTCCGCATGGACGTCGACCGGCACACCGTGCACGTCGACGGCGCGCTCGTGCCGTTCCCGCTCAAGGAGTTCGAGCTCCTCGAGCTGCTGCTGCGCAACCCGGGCCGCGTGCTCACGCGCGGGCAGCTCATCGACCGCGTGTGGGGCTCGGACTACGTCGGCGACACCAAGACGCTCGACGTCCACGTCAAGCGCATCCGCGCCAAGATCGAGGCGGACCCGTCCGCGCCGACGCTCCTGACGACGGTCCGCGGGCTCGGCTACAAGCTGTCGGACGTCCCCGACGAGTGAGCGCCGCGGCGCCGGCGCGTGAGCCCCGTCACGCGCGCCGGCGCCGCCCCGGGACGAACCACCCGGACCACGTCCTGGACGGTCGTCTGGTCGACCATCGTTCATCCCCGGTTCACCGAGGGCCGCCGAGGCGGTCACCTCGCGTCCCTACCGTCGACCACGGCCGCGCACCGACCGGTGCGCGCGGATCGACAGGATGGGTCACAGTGAAGCTCTCCCCCCGCAACCGTCTCGGTGCCGTCGCCCTCACCGGCGCGCTGGCGCTGACCCTGGCCGCGTGCAGCTCCGGTGGCAACGCCGAGGAGCCGGCCGGCACCGCCGGCGGTGACGCCCCCGCCGAGCTGAGCGGCTCGCTCGCCGGTGCGGGCGCCTCCTCGCAGGAGAAGGCCGTCGCCGGCTGGATCGCCGGCTTCAACGAGCAGTTCCCCGACGTGGCCGTGTCGTACGACGCCGTGGGCTCGGGCGGTGGCCGCGAGCAGTTCCTCGCCGGCGCCGTGCAGTTCGCCGGCTCCGACGCCGCGCTGGACGAGGAGGAGCTGGCCGCCGCGGAGGAGCGCTGCGTCGGCGGCGAGGCCGTCGAGCTGCCGCTCTACATCTCCCCGATCGCCGTCGTCTACAACCTCCCCGACGTGGACGCGGACAACATCAACATGTCGGCCGCGACGATCGCGAAGGTCTTCAACCGCGAGATCACGACGTGGAACGACCCGGCGATCGCCGCCGAGAACCCCGACGTCGAGCTCCCCGCGATCGACATCATCCCCGTCAACCGCTCGGACGAGTCCGGCACGACGGAGAACTTCACCGAGTACCTCGCCGCCGCGTCCGAGGGCGCGTGGCCGCACGAGGCCAGCGGCGACTGGCCGCTGTCGGGCGGTCAGTCCGGCCAGGGCACGCAGGGCGTCATCGACACGGTGACGGGTGCCGAGGGTGCCATCGGCTACGCCGACGCGTCGCGCGCCGGTGACCTGGGCACGGTCGCGCTGAAGGTCGGCGAGGAGTACGTGCCGTTCTCGGCCGAGGCCGCCGCGGCCGTCGTCGACGCCTCCCCGCGCGCCGAGGGCGCGACGGAGAACCGCCTCGTCGTCGAGCTCGACCGCACCACGACCGAGGCCGGCGCCTACCCGCTGGTCCTCATCTCGTACCACATCGCCTGCTCGGTGTACGAGGACCAGGCCGACGCGGACAACGTCAAGGCGTACCTGACCTACGTCGCGAGCGAGGCCGGCCAGGAGCGCGCGGCCGACCCGAGCGTCGCCGGTGCCGCCCCGATCTCGGAGGACCTGCGCACCGAGGTCCAGTCCGCGATCGACGCCATCACCGCGGGCTGACCGAGCCCACGAGCGTGACCGCACCGGACGGGAGCCGTCCCGGGACACGACGTCCCGGGGCGGCTCCCGGCCGTGCCGACGGGCCCCGCCCGCCGGCCGCACCCCGCAGCACCCGCACGACACCCTCCCCACCCTCCCCACCCACCGGAGAAGCCGTGGCTCTCACCACCACTCCCGCCCGCCGGTCCGGGGCCGCGCCCGACGGCGCCCCGGCCGACGCGGCCGCGGCCGTCCGCGCGGCGTCGACGGGCCGCGTCGGCAGCAAGGTCTTCGCCGGCCTGTCCACCGGTGCGGGCGTCCTCATCCTCGTGACGCTCGCGGCGGTCGCGATCTTCCTGCTCGTCGAGGCCTGGCCGGCGCTGACGGCGTCGTCCGAGGAGCTCGGCGAGATCTCCTGGTTCAACGGCGGCTCGGTCGCCGAGTACGTCGGGCCGCTCGTCTTCGGCACGCTGCTCGCGGCGCTGCTGGCGCTCGTCATCGCCGTGCCCGTCTCGGTCGGCATCGCGCTGTTCATCTCGCACTACGCACCGCGCCGCCTGGCGCAGGGCCTCGGCTACCTGGTCGACCTGCTGGCGGCGATCCCGTCGGTCGTCTACGGCCTGTGGGGCGCCCTGTGGCTGCTGGGCGTGGTCGACCCCTTCTTCACGTGGCTGTCCTCGACGCTCGGGTTCGTGCCGCTGTTCGCGGACTACCAGGCGCCGGCCAAGAACGTGCTGTCCGCCGCGATCGTGCTCGCCGTGATGATCCTGCCGATCATCACCGCCGTCTCGCGCGAGGTGTTCCTGCAGACGCCGCGCCTGCACGAGGAGGCGTCGCTCGCGCTCGGCGCGACGCGCTGGGAGATGGTCCGCCAGGCCGTCCTGCCGTTCGGGCGCTCGGGCGTCATCAGCGCGTCGATGCTGGGCCTCGGCCGCGCGCTCGGCGAGACGATGGCCGTGCTCATGGTCATCTCGCCCGGGTTCCTCTACTCGTTCGAGCTGCTCCGGCCGGGGCAGCACCAGACCATCGCCGCGAACATCGCCTCCAAGTTCCCGGAGGCCAGCGGGCTGTCGGTGAGCGCGCTCATCGCCACGGGCCTCGCGCTGTTCGTCATCACGTTCGCGGTCAACTTCGTCGCGCGGTGGATCATCGCGCGCCGCGCCGAGTTCTCGGGAGCCAACTGATGGCCGTCGACACCGCCCCCGCGACCGGCTCGTCGCTCGTCGACCCGGGTCAGGGCCGCCTGCCGCGGTGGAGCGCCTGGGCGTTCCCCGCCGGCGGCCTCGTCGTCGCGTTCCTGCTCCTGCTCGCGCTGGGCACCCCCACGGTCACGGGCGTCGTGGTGCTCGGCGCCGTGCTCTACGCGGTCGCGCTGACCGGCGCCTCGTTCGTCGTCGAGGGCCGCCGCCGTGCCACCGACCGGCTCGCGACGACGCTCGTCACGGGCGCGTTCCTGCTCGCGCTGGTGCCGCTGGTCTCGCTGATCACCCTCGTGGTCGGGCGGGGCGTCGCCCGGTTCGGCGTGCCGTTCCTGACGACCGACATGGTCGGGGTGTTCGGCGACATGACCGAGGGCGGCATCGCCCACGCGATCATCGGGACGCTGCTCATCACGCTGGCGGCGGCCGTCATCTCGGTGCCGATCGGCCTCCTGACCGCGATCTACCTGGTCGAGTACGGCCGCGGCCCGCTCGCGCGGTCCATCACGTTCCTCGTCGACGTCATGACGGGCATCCCGTCGATCGTCGCCGGCCTGTTCGGGTTCGCGCTGTTCACGCTGATCTTCGGCCCCGCGTACCGCGCGGGGATCATGGGCGCCGTGGCGCTCGCGCTGCTGATGACGCCGGTGGTCATCCGCTCGGTCGAGGAGATGCTGCGGCTCGTCCCGAACGAGCTGCGCGAGGCCTCGTACGCCCTCGGCGTCCCGAAGTGGCTGACGATCGTCAAGGTCGTGCTGCGGACGGCTGCCGCGGGCATCGTCACGGGTGTCATGCTGGCCGTGGCGCGCGTCATCGGCGAGACGGCGCCCCTGCTGCTCACCGTCGGGCTCGTGACGCAGGTCAACACCGACCTGTTCGACGGGCGCATGGCCACGCTGCCCGTGTTCGCCTACCGCCAGTACGAGCAGGGCGGCACCGGCATCGACCGGGCGTGGGCCGCCGCGCTCACCCTCATCCTCATCGTCATGCTGCTCAACCTGCTCGCCCGGTTGATCAGCCGCTGGTTCGCCCCCAAGGGCGCCCGCTGACCGCCGATCCGTCCCGGATCACGAAAGGAAATCCCATGTCCAAGCGGATCGACGTCTCGGACCTCGACGTCTACTACGGCGACTTCCTCGCCGTCGAGGGCGTCACGATGGCCATCGAGCCCCGGCAGGCGACCGCGCTGATCGGGCCGTCCGGCTGCGGCAAGTCGACCTTCCTGCGCACCCTCAACCGCATGCACGAGGTCATCCCGGGCGCGCGCGTGACCGGCAAGGCGCTCATGGACGGCCAGGACCTCTACGGGTCGGACGTCGACCCGGTGACGGTGCGCCGCCAGATCGGGATGGTCTTCCAGCGGCCGAACCCGTTCCCGACGATGTCCATCGCGGACAACGTCCTCGCGGGCGCCAAGCTCAACAACCGCCGCATGTCCAAGGGCGACGCGCAGGACCTCGTCGAGCAGTCCCTGCAGGGCGCGAACCTGTGGAACGAGGTCAAGGACCGCCTCGAGCGTCCCGGCTCCAGCCTCTCCGGCGGGCAGCAGCAGCGCCTGTGCATCGCGCGCGCGATCGCGGTGCGCCCGCAGGTGCTCCTCATGGACGAGCCCTGCTCCGCCCTCGACCCGATCTCCACGCTCGCGATCGAGGACCTCATCGCCGAGCTGAAGAGCGACTACACGATCGTCATCGTCACGCACAACATGCAGCAGGCCGCGCGCGTGTCCGACAAGACGGCGTTCTTCAACATCGCCGGCACCGGCAAGCCCGGCAAGCTCATCGAGATGGACGACACGGCCACGATGTTCTCGTCGCCGCGCGAGCAGGCGACCGAGGACTACATCTCCGGCCGCTTCGGCTGACCGGGCCGGTGCGGCCGCGCGGCCGCACCCGACCCCCGACGCGACGACGGGCGCCCACCGTGCGG
>NZ_JBHUZW010000156.1:0-7230 GCF_042667215.1 Cellulomonas sp. NPDC057328
TACGCCCCTGGTCCCCGGCGGCCGGCGGGGGGGCCCCGCCGGCGGGGCGGCGGCCGTGGCGGCCCTCCTCGTCCTGACGGCGTGCAGCAGCGACGCGCCCGAGGGGACGGCAAGCCCCACGGCCGCCGCCGCGACGGCGTCCGCCACGCCGACGCCGTCCGCCACCCCGCCCGCCGCCGTGCCGGCCGTGCCGCTGCGCGACGCGTCCCTCGGCGCGACGCCGCAGCCGGTAGTCCTCCCGCCGGTGCGGGTGCAGGTGCCCGACCTCGGGATCGACATGCCGGTCGAGCCGGCCGGCGTCGCCCCCGCGGGCGACATGGCCCTCCCCGACACCGCCGAGGTCGCCGCCTGGTACGAGTTCGGCCCGGCGCCCGCGGCACCCGAGGGCTCGACGCTCGTCGCGGCGCACGTCGACTCCGCCGCCACCGGCATCGGTCCGTTCGCGCGGCTCCGGGACGTGGCGGCGGGCGCCGCGGTCGTCGTCACCACCGCCGACGGGACCACCTACGAGTACCGCGTGCAGGACGTGGTGCGCGTGCCCAAGGACACCGCACCCGTCGGCGAGTGGTTCGACCACACGGGCGCGCCGCGGCTCGTCCTCGTGACCTGCGGAGGTGCGTTCGACCGCCAGGTCGGACACTATGCGGACAACGTCGTCGTCACCGCCCTCCCGCTGGGCGGCTGACCGTGCTGCAGCAGGTGCGGGGACGGACGACAGGACAGGAGCGGTCCGTGCCGGTGGCAGTACCCCCGTCCGGCCTCTCGGCCGTGCCGCCCGAGCGGGGCCCGGCCACGGACGACGGCGTCGCCGCCCTCGGCGAGGCTTTCGCCGCGGGCGACGAGGCTGCTGTGCGCGAGGCGTACCGCCGCTGGGCGACGCTCGTGCACACGGTCGCGCTGCGCTCGCTCGGCAGCGTCGCGGAGGCCGAGGACGTCACGCAGCAGGTGTTCGTCGACGCCTGGCGCGGCCGGCACCGCTTCGACCCCACCCGCTCGCGCCTGCCTGCCTGGCTGCTGGGCATCACCAAGCACGCGGTGGCCGACGCGCACGCGCGCCGCGCCCGGGACGGCCGGCTCGAGGTGGCCGCGGAGACGTCGACCGTCGCCGCCGGCACGGAGGCGGCGCCCGCCCACGACGACCGCGTCGTCGACCGCGTCGTCGTGCGCGACGAGCTCGACCGGCTCGGCGACCCGCAGCGCACGATCCTGCGCCTCGCGTTCTACGACGACCTGACGCACGAGCAGATCGCGCGCCGCCTGGACCTGCCGCTGGGCACCGTGAAGAGTCACGTCCGACGCAGCCTCGCCCGGCTGCGGAGCCGATGGGAGGTGGAGGGTGCCGCCGAGTGACGCGCACGTGGACGACGACGTGCTGAGCCTCCTCGCCCTCGGCGAGGACGCCGGCAGCGACGCCGAGCGCGCGCACGTGGCCGCGTGCGCGCGGTGCACCGACGAGCTGGCGCAGCTGCGCGAGCTGGTCGGCGTGGCCCGCGCCGCGCAGGCGGACGGCCCGCTCGTCGCGCCGGCCCCGCACGTGTGGGAGCGGGTCGCGGCCGAGCTGGGCCTGGACGCGACGCCCGTGGCGACGGTGCCGACGGACGACGCGGGCGCGCCACGGACGGTTGCGCCCGGCGGCGGCACGGTCGCCGCCGGTCCCGCGCCCGACGCCGAGCTCGCCCCCGTCGTGCCGCTGCGCCCGCGCCGGTGGGCCTGGGTGGCGGGAGCCGCCGCGGCCGGCGTGCTCGTCGGCGGGGTCGGCGCGTGGTGGACGGCCACGCGCGAGCCCGCGACGACGGTCGTCGCCCGCGCGACGCTCGACGCGCTGCCCGGCTGGCAGGCCCAGGGCACCGCCGAGCTCGAGACCGCACCCGACGGGTCGCGCGTGCTCGTGGTCGACGTCGCGGACGGTGCCACCGACGCGGGCTACCGCGAGGTGTGGCTGCTGCGCCCCGACGTGTCGGGCCTGGTGAGCCTGGGCCCGCTCACGGGGACCTCCGGCCGGTTCGCGCTGCCCGACGACCTCGACGTGGGCGAGTTCCCCGTGGTGGACGTCTCCTCCGAGCCCCTCGACGGCGACCCGGCCCACTCCGGCGACTCGATCGTCCGCGGCACGCTCGACGTCTGACCCCCGGCACTCCCGTCCGCCCCGCCCGCCACCGCCGTCCCACCACTGCGGTGGATGCGTCACGAGTGCGGTCTGTGCAGCACCCGCAGTCGTGACGCATGTACCGCAGTCGGCGGTGGCGGGGTGGCGGGGGCGGGATCGTGTCGCCGGGGCGCCGCGGTGTCGGTGGGGTGCGGCAGGGTGGGCGGATGGACGACAAGGAGACGCTGCACCGGTACCTGCGCGGCAGCCGCGACGACCTGCTGAGCACGCTGGACGGCCTGGACGACTACGACGTGCGCCGTCCGCTGACGCCGACGGGCACGAACCTGCTCGGCCTGGTCAAGCACGTCGCGACCGTGCAGGTCGGGTACCTGGGCGGTGTGTTCGGCCGGCCGTCCCCGCTCGAGGAGGTCCCGTGGGCGGCGGACGACGCCGAGCCCGACGCGGACCTGTGGGCCGGGCCGGAGGAGTCCCGCGCCGACGTGCTGGCGTTCTGGGCCGGGTCCGCGGCGCACGCGGACGCGACGGTCGCCGCGCTGCCGCTCGACGCCCGCGGCGTCGTGCCGTGGTGGGGGCCGCAGCGGCGGGACGTCACGCTGCACGCGGTGCTGGTGCACCTGCTCGGGGAGGTCGCCCGGCACGCGGGGCACGCCGACATCCTGCGCGAGGGGCTGGACGGCCGTGCGGGTCAGCGTCCCGGCGACGCGAACGTCACCGGGCGGACGGCCGAGGAGTGGGCCGCGCACCGCGCGCGGCTGGATGAGGCGGCGCGCCGGGCGGCGGGACGGGCACCGCGGGACTGACCCGAGCGGGCGCCGGCAGGGCGGTCACGCAGCCGGGGAGGGACGCCGCCGAGGGGGGAACGACGACGCGCCGCCCCGGCCGGAGGTCCGGCCGGGCGCGGCGCGTTCGCGTCGAGCCCCGGTGTGCGGGGCGCGCGTGGTGTCAGGACTTGCAGCAGGGGGCGGCGACCGCGGAGTCGGCCTGGGCGATGGCCGCACCGGTGACACCCGTGACGGCGGTGAGGGCGACGAACACGGCGACGACGAGCTTCTTCTTCATGGGAGGACCTCCGGTCTGGTGCGCCGGTCCGTCCGGCACGACGGAGATGTTCCCGACCCGAGTGTCGCGCCCGCAATGACTCTCGGAATACTGGTATAGACTCTCCGCGAATTTTGGTCGCCCGGGCGTGTCGCGGACCGCCCCCCGGGGGCGGATGGCGAGCGTCCGGATCCGGCACGCCGATCCCCCGGACGGGGCGCATCGGGCCCCCTCCCCGAGCCGCACCCGGCGCCGGCGCGGCCCGCGACCGAGGGCGTCCGCGACCCCGGCAGCTGGGAGCCGTGTCGCGTCCCCGGCCGCAGCTCCCCGGCCGCAGCGAGCTGTGCCCCGTCCCCGGCCTCGCGCACGCCGTGTCGCCCCCAGGCGGCCGGTCCCGGAAACGACGACGGCGGCCCCGTGCGGGACCGCCGTCGTACCGATCGAGCCGTGCGCCTCAGCGCGCGACGGGCAGGCGCATCGTCGTCCGCGCGCCGAGGGCCGCCAGTGCGCGGCCGTAGGTCTCCACGACCGCGTCCATGCCGTCGCCGGCGACGCGCAGGCGGTCCGCGAGGCGGCGCCACGCCGCGGCGGCGGGACGCCCGGGCGGCATCGACTCGAGCCGGCTCGCCGCCTCCCGGTAGGCCTTGAGGGCCGCCACGCGCTCGCCCGACGCCAGCAGGGCGTCGCCCAGCGCCTCGTGCGCGGCGGCGCCGTCACGGCGCTCGCCGGGCCCGATCAGCTCGACGGCCTTGAGCCCGTACGTGAGCGCGGCACGGGTCTGCCCGAGCAGGAGCTGCGCGCGCGAGCGGAACGTCGCCGCACGGGCCAGGTCGACCTGGGACTCGCCGATCTCCAGCGCGAGGCGGGCGGCGTCGAGCTCGGCGAGCGCCTCCTTGGGACGCGGCGGCGTCACCTCCAGCAGCAGCTGCGCGAGGTCGAGGCGCAGCAGCGGCACGTCGCTGTCGGCCTCGTCGTTGCCCGACACCGCGAGGGCGGCCCGCAGGTGTGCGAGCGCCTCGTCGCCGTGGCCGTACGCGTCCTCGACGAACGCCAGGTTCCAGTGCACGGACGACACGGCGCGCGCCGAGCCGTTCTGCAGCGCCCGCGCGAGCAGGTCCTTGCCGCGCACCAGCGCGTACGTGTTGTCGCCGCGGGCGACGTACGCCCAGACGAGGGTGGACTCGAGCCGGAACAGCGCGTCGCTGCCGTCCGCGCCCTCGGCGAGCGCCGCGAGGTGGTGCTCGCCGGCCTGGACCGCCGCGGTGAGCTCGCCGGCCTCGGTGAGGGCCATGACGAGGCGGGTCGCCGCCTGCGCGGCCCGGACCGGGCGGTGCCCGTCGGCGAACCGCTGCGTCGCGTCCGCGAGCAGGCGGCACGCCTCCTCGAGCTCGCCGACCCGGTCGAGCGCGTCGGCGTGGGCGAGCAGCACGCGGCCGGCCTGGTCGACGTCGAGGGCGTCGAGGTCGACGGCGGCGAGCTCGGCCGCGGCGGCGCCGGGACGTCCCGAGCGCACGAGCTGGCGCGCGCGGACGACGGCGGCCTCGGACGCCTGGTACGCCGGCGACCGGTCGCCCTGCTCCAGGTAGGTGGTGGTGATGCCGAGCGCGCTCGCGAGCCGCTCGAGCGCCGCGGGACCGGGTCCCCGGATGCCGCGCTCGAGGTGCGAGACGTAGCTCGGATGCATCATCGCCGCCCGGGCGAGGTCGGCCTGGCTCAGGCCGGACCGCTCGCGGGCGTCACGGAGCCTCTCACTGACTGGGTGCACGTCTCTCACGATAGGCACGGGACCCGCCACACGGAAGGGGGACGGGCACCACTGCAAGTCACGATCGTGCAGACAGATCGGGCAATCAGGTCGACGGCGACATCTGCGCGGGTGCCAGCACCCCTCACGTCCTCCCATGACTGGACGACCGACCTGGAGGAGCGGGTGAAACGAGTCGTCCCACGACGTGGGCGCGACGCCACCGCCGACGCCATATGCCCGTGCCGCCGGAGCCGCCCGCCGCCTACGCTCGCCCGATGCTTCCCCAGGACTGGATCGAGCACCGCCGCGCGGGCGACCGCGAGCTCGTCGGCTGGCTGCGCCCGGAGGGCGACGGGTTCGTCGCGGTGGACCGGCTGGGCCGCGCGGTGACGGACGTCGTCGACTGGGACGTCGCCGAGGAGGCCCTCGAGGAGCGCGGCCTGCACTGGCTCGCGGACCTGTGGCAGCTGCGCGTCGAGGACGGCCGGTGGCTGCGCGTGCGCATGGTGGAGGTCAGCCCGGAGCGGGTCGTCGTGAAGATGGACGACTTCGGTGCCGTGGACGCCGAGATGCGCACGTGGACGCTGCCGTTCCCCGCGCCGGACAGCCTGCGCCCGTACGCGGGCGACCCGTTCACGATCTGACCCGCGGCGTCCGTAGGGTGCGGCCATGACGACGGACGACGTGCAGCGGTGGGCCGCGTTCGCGGCCGCGCCGGGCGGCGGCAACCCCGCGGGCGTGGTGCTCGACGCGCGGGGGTGGTCCGACGCGCGGATGCTCGCCGTCGCCGCGGAGGTCGGCTACGCGGAGACGGCGTTCGTCACCGACCCGGGCACGCTGACGGTGCGGTACTTCTCGCCGGTCGCCGAGGTGCCGTTCTGCGGGCACGCGACGGTCGCGACGGCGGTGGCGCTCGCGGTGCGCCAGGGTCCGGGTGACCTGGTGTTCCGCACGCCGGTCGGTCCGGTGACGATCGTGACGCGGGAGGCCGACGGCGTCGTGACGGCGTCGTTCACGAGCGTCGAGCCGCGCGTCGACGACCTCGCCGACGACGTCCTGGACGAGCTGCTCGGCGTGCTCGGCGTCACGCGCGCCGACGTCGACCCGGCGCACCCGCCGCGCGCCGCGTACGCGGGGAACGTGCACCCGGTGGTCGTGCTGCGCGACGCGACGACGTTCGACGCCTTCACGTTCGACCCCGCCGCCCTGCGCACCCTCATGGACCGCGAGGGGTGGTCCGGCACGGTGACCGTGCTGCACCCGCGCGGCGCGGCCGCGGACGCGCCGCCGGAGTACGAGGCACGCAACCTCTTCCCCGTCGGCGTGCTCACCGAGGACCCGGCGACGGGCTCCGCGGCCGCCGCGACGGGCGCCTACCTGCGCGCGCTCGGCCTCGTCGCGCCGCCCGCACGCGTGCGCGTCCACCAGGGCCGGCACGTCGGACGACCGGGCGTGCTGCTCGTCGACGTGCCGGCGTCGGGCGGCGTCACGGTCACGGGCACGGCGACGCCGATCGACGGCGACTGAGCACCGCGTCCTCGCGCGCCCGCCGGTGGCGTCAGTCGCCGTCCGTGTACTCCAGGCCCGGCCAGTGCGCCCACTCCTCGAAGTGCTCCGCCCGCCCGTCGGCGGCGAACCGGATCACCCACAGGTCGCGGAACTCGTGCGGCTCGTCGCCGAGGTAGTGCACCTCGACGCGGACCACCGCCGTCGGCGCTCCGACCGCCACCGGCTCGGCCGTCATGGAGAACGGCGTCGGGTCGAGCCAGAACTCCGCGATCGCGGCACGGCCGCGCAGCCCCTCGTCGTACGCGCCGCGCAGGTACAGCGCGTCCTCGGTGAACAGGCGCTCGACCGCCCCCACGTCCTGGTCCCGCCACGCGCGCTCGTACGCCCGCACCCACGTCATGACGTCGCTGGTGTCCATGTCGCCCCCTCGGCTCGACCCCGAGCGTGGCACGGACGCGCGTGCGGTGCCCGCGTGTCGCGGAGCGGCTCGCCGTGCGCTCGAGGTGCGCGCGGGTGCGCCGGTGGGGATGCTCGACGTGGGCGGTCCACCGCCCGACGCACCACCGACATCGGAGGAGCACGCATGAGCGAGAACCCCGGCCCCCCGTCGACGGGCGGCGACACCCACGGCGACGAGCAGCGCGGCGCGCCCGTCGACACGGGCACCGGCCCGAACGAGGCGGACCTGCACCAGGAGTCGGTCGGCGAGTCGGCCGAGCACCCGGAGGACGACCAGCGGTTCGACGCCGGCTGACCCGGCACCGCCGCGACCCCGCACCACCACGCCGAGGTCGCCGGTCCGCCGTCGAGGTCGCCGGTCCCGACC
>NZ_JBHUZW010000157.1:0-7222 GCF_042667215.1 Cellulomonas sp. NPDC057328
CCCGTGGGGTGCCGGGGCGTCCGGTCGGGGTCGGGAGCCGTCAGGCGCGCGCGCCCACCGCGCCCTCGCGGGCGGGGACGGTGGCGTCCGTGGCGTCGGACTCCGCCGACTCCTCGCGCGCCTCCTGCACCTCGTCGGTGAACAGGTCGTCGACGCGCGCCGACTCGTACCGCGCGACGTCGAGGATGCCCTCGCGCTTGGCGACGATCGTCGGCACGAGCGCCTGCCCGGCGACGTTCACCGCGGTGCGGCCCATGTCGAGGATCGGGTCGATCGCGAGCAGCAGGCCCACGCCGGCGAGCGGCAGGCCCAGCGTCGACAGCGTGAGCGTCAGCATGACGACGGCACCGGTGAGACCGGCGGTCGCGGCGGAGCCGACCACGGAGACGAACGCGATGAGCAGGTAGTCCCTGATCGACAGGTCGACGCCGAACAGCTGCGCGACGGTGATGGCGGAGATCGCCGGGTAGATCGAGGCGCAGCCGTCCATCTTCGTCGTCGCGCCGAGCGGCACGGCGAACGACGCGTACGAGCTGGGGACGCCGAGGTTGCGCTCGGTGACGCGCTGTGTCACGGGCAGCGTCCCGATGGACGAGCGCGAGACGAACGCCAGCTGGATCGCCGGCCAGGCACCGCGGAAGTACGCGCCGATCTTCAGGCCGTTCGTGCGGAGCAGCACCGGGTAGACCACGAGGAGGACGATCGCGAGGCCCGTGTAGATCGCCGCGGCGAACGTCGCGAGCGGCGCCAGCAGGTCCCAGCCGTACGTCGCGACGGCGCGGCCGATGAGGCCCAGCGTGCCGAGCGGCGCGAGGCGGATGACCCACCACAGCACCTTCTGCACGACCGCGAGCGCCGAGCGGCTGAACGCGAGGAACGGCTCGGCGGCCTTGCCGGTGCGCAGCGCGGCGATGCCGACGACGAGCGCGATGACGACGATCTGCAGCACGTTGAACGAGATGGACGTGTCGGCGGTCAGCGCGCCGTCGGCGCCGGCCTCGACGCTCGTCTCACCGCCCAGGCCGAGGAAGTTGCCCGGGATGAGCCCGTTGAGGAAGTCGAGCCAGCTGCCGGTCGTGCCGGGCTCGGTCGCCTCCTCCGTGCTCAGCGTGGTGTTCGCGCCCGGCCGGAAGACCAGGCCCAGCGTGATGCCGACGACCACGGAGATCGCGGCGGTGATCGCGAACCACAGCAGGGTCTGCCCGGCGAGCCGGGCGGCGTTCGTGACCTGCCGCAGGTTCGCGATCGACGCGACGATCGCGAGGAACACGAGCGGCGGGACGATCGCGCGCAGCAGCGTGACGAACGCCGAGCCGATCTCGCTCAGCGTCGTGGTCAGCCAGTTCGGGTCGCCGTCGGCGTTCACGGGGCCCATGCGCAGGGCGATCCAGCCGAGCAGGACGCCGAGGCCGAGGCCGAGGAGCACCTGCACGGTGAAGGACGGCATCCGCAGCCGGCGCCGGGGCGGCGCGGGCGTGGCGGTGGTGGAGCTGGTGGACACGGGATCGGTGCCTTTCGAGCAGGCGCGCGGGGGCGCCGGTCGGCGTGCGTGCGGGTCTCGTCACGCGGGTGCGGGGGCCGGCCCCCGAGGGGGCACGGCGGTGCGGAGGCCTTCCCCTCGCGGGGCACGGCGGTCCGGCGCGGCGCCGGACGGGCCTGCGCGACGCCGGCGGGCCGGCGGCGCGCGGCGCAGGGCGTGCCGCGGTGCGCGGGGCGCCCGGGCTCAGCGAGCGGGGGACGTCAGTGCGCGCAGGGGCACGGCGAGGTACGACAGAGCGCGCTGGCGACCCGGCGGAGGTCGACGGCGCGGCGCTGGGTCAGGTGCCACGTGCTCACGTGCGGCGTCCTCCCCGGTGTCGTCGTCACGGCCGCGTCGTCCCGGCCGTGCGTGTCAACACCCTCCCACGGGACTTCATTCCCGCGCACGGCAGCGGCACGACCGGCGTGGTCAGCGCGTCACGAGACCCGTGACGGGGTCGCGGCCCGTCAGGCAGTACACCTGGCCGGCCGGGTCGCGGAGCACCGTCCAGCCGTGCCCCTCGGCGACGTGGGTGGCGCCGAGGGCGAGGTGCTCCGCGGCCACCGCGGCACGGGCCGGGCCGCACGCCAGGTCGAGGTGGGCGCCCACGGTCGTGCGCGGGTCGTCGTCGCCCAGGCGCTGGAGCATGAGCCGCAGCGGGATCCCCGCCGGACGCTCGAGGACCGTGAACTCCGGCCGCGCACCGGTGCGCGCCGGCCACCCGGTCAGCGCCGGCCAGAACGCGCGCTCGGCGTCGAGCAGCCCCGCCGGGACGTCGAGGCACACCTGGTCGACCCGCTGCACGCCGCCCCCGGCGCCGGCCACGGGCTCCGGCCGGCGCCGCTCGCCGCCGTCCGGGACGAGGCAGAGGACGAACCCGCCGGGCGACGCGAGCACCACGTGGTCCTCGCGGTGCAGCTCGGTGGCGCCGAGGTCGCGCGCGAGCGCGGCGCGCGCGGCGACGTCCGGCACGTGCAGGTCCACGTGGACCCGCGGCACGTCCCCGGTGCGCTGCACCCGCAGGTACGCGTCCCCGTCGGGCGGGAGGAGGGTCGCGAACTCGCCCTCCGCCCCCCGCGCCGGGGACCGCGTGCTGCGCGTCGCCGCGCACCAGAACGCCGTGCCGTCGTCGTGCACGGCGGCCGGCAGGTCGAGGAAGGCGGTCGTCCACACCACGGGCACGTGCGGGACGCTACCGCCGTGGCGGCCGGCGCGCGCTCCCCTCCTCCACCGCCCTCCTCCTCGATGCTGAGGCAGTGGCCTGCGGCTCCACCCGTCGACGGTGCCGCGGCCGCCCCGGGCGGTGGCAGGGTGGCGGCGTGACGACCGCTCCCCCACCCGCCCCGCTGCCCGCGGCACCGGCCGTCACGCCGTCCGGGGCGCAGCCGGCCGTGCTCACGGAGATCGAGGCGCGGCGCCTGGGGCCGGTGCGACGGTTCTTCGTCCTGCACCCGGGCGCCATGGACGCCGTGGTGGTCGTCGTCTACGTCCTGCCCGCCCTCGTGCTCGGCGTGCTGTCGGCGGACCTCGGGACGACCGTCGCCGGCATGACGGAGGGCCAGGTCGAGCGCGTGGTCACGGTGACCGTGCTGGGCGTGGTGCTCGGCGGCACCGCCCTGGCGTGGCGCCGGCGGCGGCCCGTGCTCGTCGCCGGCGTCCTCGCCGTGCTGGGGGCGCTGTCGCTCGCCGTCTCCGGCCAGGTCGGCACGCTCGACCTCGCCCTCACGTTCGCCGTCTACGCCGTCGCCGCCAACCGCACGCCGCGCGTGACGTGGCTGACCTTCGGCGCCACCTTCCTCGTGCTGGCGGGGGCGATGTGGCTGTGGCAGGCGCCCGACCTGGCGACGGCGACGGTGGACGCCACCGCGGGCGCCGCGACCGCCGAGCCGGCCGTCCCCGCCCCGTCCCCGCCGGACGGGCCCGGCCCGACGGCGGCACCGGAGCTCCTGCCCGACGGGACCCCCGTCCCGACCCCGGACACGATGAGCCCCGTGACGTCCCGCGTGGTGGGCTCGTCGTCGCAGCTCGCGATGATGCTCATCGCCGCGTCGATCGGCACGAGCGTGCGCAACCGCCGTCTGCACGTCGCCGAGCTCGTCGCCCGCACCAACGCGCTCGCCCGCGAGCGCGACCAGCAGGCCCGCATCGCCCGGTCCGAGGAGCGCACGCGCATCGCCCGCGAGATGCACGACGTCGTCGCGCACAGCATCTCGGTGATGATCGCGCTGTCCGACGGCGCGTCCGCGGCCCTGCGCCGGAGCCCGGACCTGTCCCGCACGGCGCTCGACGAGCTCTCGGCCACGGGCCGCTCGGCGCTCGCGGAGATGCGCCGGGTGCTCGGCGTGCTCGACGACGACGGCGCGCCGCTCGCGCCGCAGCCCGGCAGCCACGACCTCGCCGCGCTGGTCGACCGGTTCCGTACCGCGGGCCTGCCCGTCGAGGCCCGCGGGCTCGACACCGCGCTGCCGGCCGAGGCGACCCTGCAGATCGCCGTGCACCGCGTGGTGGCCGAGGCGCTGACCAACGCTCTCCGGCACGCGCCGGGCACGCCGCGCGTGCAGCTGTGCCTCACGCGCACGGCCGACGCGGTCGAGGTCGCGGTGCTCGACGACGGCCCGCGCGGCCCCGTGCCCGACGCGGGCGGCTCGGGCCGCGGCCTCATCGGCATGCGGGAGCGCGCCGCCGTCTACGGCGGCACGGTCGACGCCGGCCCGCGGCCCGAGGGCGGCTGGCGCGTGCACGTCCGGCTGCCCTTCCCCACCGACCTGCCCGCCGCCGAGCCGGTGGACGCGGAGCCGGTGGATGCCGAGCCGGTGGACGCCGAGCCGGTCGGCGCGCCGCCGGTGGACGCGCCGCCGGTCACCGCACCACCGGTCACCGCGGCCGCCGCTCCCCCCGCCCCCCGCCCCGCCACCACCACCGCCACCACCGCCACCGCCAAGGAGGACGCATGACCCGGGTGCTGCTCGTCGACGACCAGGCGCTGCTGCGCATGGGGTTCCGCCTCGTGCTCGACGCCGAGGACGACCTGGAGGTCGTCGGCGAGGCGGGCGACGGCCGCGCGGCGATCGAGCAGGTCGCGGCGCTGCGCCCCGACGTCGTGCTCATGGACGTGCGCATGCCCGGCATGAACGGCATCGACGCCACCGAGCGGCTGGTCGCGGCGTACCCCGGCACGCGCGTCCTCATCCTCACGACCTTCGACCTCGACGAGTACGCGTTCGCCGCGCTGCGCGTGGGCGCCAGCGGGTTCCTGCTCAAGGACGCCCGCCCGGCGGAGCTCGTCGCGGCGATCCGGTCGGTCGCGTCCGGGGACGCCGTGGTGTCGCCGCGCGTCACGCGGCGCATGCTCGAGATGTTCTCCGGCCAGCTGCCGGCGGTGCAGGAGGGCGCCGACGACGACGGGGTGCACCCGCGGCTGCGCGAGCTCACGCCGCGCGAGCTCGAGGTGCTGCAGCACGTCGCCGAGGGGCTGTCGAACGGGGAGATCGCGACGGCGCTGTTCCTGTCCGAGGCGACCGTGAAGACGCACGTCGGCAACATCCTCGCGAAGCTGCGCGTGCGCGACCGCGTCCAGGCCGTCGTCCTGGCGTACGAGACGGGCGTCGTGGGCGTCGGCCGGTCGGGACGTCCTGCGGGCTGACCCGCGCGCTCCCGATGAGTTCGCCGGCGCCCGCCGGTCGGACGCTGGTGGACGCACCCCGACCGCGGGAGCCCGGAGAGGGAGAAGCACCATGACCGACACGACGACGTACCGCACCCTCGACGTCCCCGGCGCGACGATCGCCTACGACGTGCGCGGACCGCTGCCGACGGCCGACGGCAGGCCGCCGCTCGTGCTGATCGGCCAGCCCATGGACGCGTCCGGGTTCGGCACGCTCGCGTCCTACCTGACCGACCGCACCGTCGTCACGTACGACCCGCGCGGCCTCGGCCGCAGCACGCGCACGGACGGCACCACGCGGCAGGACCCGCGGCAGCAGGCCGACGACCTGCACGCGCTCGTCACCGAGCTCGGCACCGGCCCGGTCGAGCTGTTCGGCTCCAGCGGAGGGGCGGTGACCGGCCTGGCCTGGGTCACGGCGTACCCGCAGGACGTGGCGACGCTCGTGGCGCACGAGCCGCCCCTCGTCCGCCTCCTGCCCGACGCCGACCGGGCCCTCGCCGCGGACGCGCGCGTCGGCGCCGCGTACGCCGAGCGCGGCTGGGGCGCCGGCATGGCCGCCTTCATCGTCATGACGTCGTGGGAGGGCGAGTTCCCGGGGGGCTTCCTCGCCGAGCTGCCCGACCCGGCCCAGTTCGGGCTGCCGACCGAGGACGACGGGTCGCGCGACGACCCGCTGCTGTCCGACGCGTCGAAGGCCGTCTCGGGATACGAGCCGGACGTCGACGCGCTGCGCGCGTCGACGACGCGCGTCGTCCTCGCCGCCGGCGAGGAGAGCCTGGCGATCATCACGGGTCGCACGACGCAGGCGCTCGCCGACCTCCTCGGCTCGACCGTCGAGGTGTTCCCCGGCGGGCACGGCGGGTTCCTCGGCGACGAGTTCGGCATGCCGGGCAAGCCGGAGGAGTTCGCGGCGCGCCTGCGCGAGGTCCTGGGCGCCTGACGGGCCCTGCCGGGCGGGGTGTGCAGCGCGCGTCACGCGTGGCGCGACGAACGCTGCACACCCCGGCTCTCCCATGCGGCCCGGGCGCGTCAGCGGGTGCTGAGGACCTCGCCGACGAAGCGCAGCGAGCGCTCGCGCAGGCCCTCGACGCGGCGGGCGACCATCAGCTCGCGCACCGACTCGTCGGACCCGGCCTCGGTGCGCGTCGGCGGGCGCCGCACGTTCGCCGAGCACACGAAGTCGGTGCAGATGAGCGTCCCGATGGTGTTGCCGCGCCGGCCGGACGCCCCGCCGCGGCGCGCGACGTAGAGCGTGACGTCGTCGGTGACGACGACGTCCTCGCACCACGCGCACACGGCGCGGCGCCGGTGGCGGGTGCGGTCGCCGGAGCGTAGCAGCACGCCGGTCGGCTCGCCGTCGACCCAGAGCACGACGTACGCGGCGAGCGGCGCCTTGCGGTCGCGCCAGCCGAGGTAGTCGAGGCGGTCCCAGTCGAGGGCGTCGAGGTCGGGCAGGGTCGCCTGCGTCGCCTCGCGGCGGCTGGCGTTGACGAAGGAGTCGCGGATCTGCTTCTCGGTCAGGGGGTGCATGTCGGGGTCGGCTTCCGTGGGTGGTGGGAGCCGCCGGGCGCGGGTGCGCGGGAGCGCACGGCCGCACCGGGACGCGAGCGGGCTCGGCGCGGGTCGGCGGCGGGGACGGGCTGCCGCGTCCGCCCCTCCGACACCCGGGCGCACGGACGCGGGCACGGCGGTGCCGTGCGCGTCCGGCCGTCGCCGGCACGGGGACGGGGCGGCGGGGCCGCCGGCACGTCACCCGCGCGAGGCGGTCGGTCCGGGTGTCAGAGGTGCGCGACGCGATCGCGCACGGACGCCGAGCAGGCCTGCACGGCCACCTCGCGCCCCGCGGTCTCGTCCCGCACGTCTCGCTCCCTCGTCCCGCCGGTCGTCGACCGGCCCGTCGCGGCGGGACCGGTCCTGCCGGTCCCCGCCCGCCGCCCGGTCGTCCCGGGCCTGTCCGGCTGCCGCGTGGTGCGGCGCCGGTCGTCGATCGTACGCCTCTGACGGCGCACGTCGACGGCGCCGACCCGTGGGGTCGG
>NZ_JBHUZW010000158.1:0-7072 GCF_042667215.1 Cellulomonas sp. NPDC057328
CCCCGAGGGGGCGGCGCCGTCGCGCGTGCTGGGGCCCGGCGTCAGCCGCCGGCGGCCCGCATCAGCCGGTGAAGGGGCTCGCGGCCGTGATCTCCACCGGGATCTCGCGGCCGTTCGGCGCCTCGTAGGACGTCGCGTCGCCGACCTTGCGGCCGTAGATCGCGGCGCCGAGCGGCGACGTGGGGGAGAAGACGTCGATGTCCGCCGTGCCGGCGATCTCGCGCGAGCCGAGCAGGAACGTCATCTCGTCCCCGGCCACGAGCGCCGTGACGACCATGCCGGCCTCGACGACGCCGTCGTCCGGCGGCGTGCCGATCTGCACGTTGCGCAGCTTGGCCTGCAGCTCGCGGATGCGCGCCTCCTGCTTGGCCTGCTCCTCGCGGGCGGCGTGGTAGCCGCCGTTCTCCTTGAGGTCGCCCTCGTCACGGGCCGCGGCGATGCGGTCCGCGATCTCCTTGCGGCCCACCGTCTCGAGGTGCGTGAGCTCCTCCTTGAGGCGGTCGTAGGCCTCCTGCGTCAGCCACGTGGCCGCAGTCGTGTCGGTCACGATCGCTCCTTTCCTGCCTCGGGGCCACCGCCTGCGGCGGTGGTGCTGCCCCGTCGACGCGCACGGGTGCGGCGCGGCGGTGCGGGACGGGTGTCGCCGTCTGTCCGCGGTCGCGTCGACCTGCTCGTACGACGCCGGACCGGGGCGGCGTAAACGTCCATGGTAGCCGGGACGCCCGCCGGCGTGCGGACGGGCGTCCGGGTTCGCCCGGTCGGCCGGGACGACGCGGGGCCGTCAGGGCAGCGGCGTGCACGCGTCCACGGTCGCGGACACGGCCTCCTGCACGGTCGAGACGGTCACGGTGACGCGCCGTGTGCGCTCGTCGGCGGGCGGCACCTCGACGTCGCGGACGCCGACCTGCGCGTACGACTCCGACAGCGCCTGGACCCGGCAGGTCGCGCCGACGCCCGGGTCCGTCGTGACGTCGAACGTCACCTGCGTCGACCCCGCGCCGTCGACGCGGAAGCCGATCGTCTTCCACTGCACCGGGTCGCGCAGCACGCCCGCCCCGATCCAGCCGAGCACCAGCATCGCGACGACGACCGCCGCGGCCAGGCCCCACCGCTGCAACCGGCGCGTGGCAGCGGTCGGCTCCGGCCCGTAGCGCCCGACGGGCGTGCGGGGTGCCGGTGCGACCACGGGTCCTCCTGGGTCGGGACGAGGGGCTCGTCGTGCGGGTCGTGCGCGTGCGTGGGGGATCATTGTCTCTCGTCCGACGACCTGTGACGGGAGGCCCCTGGGTGAGCACGGAGCGGCTACGGCTCATGGCGGTGCACGCGCACCCCGACGACGAGTCCAGCAAGGGAGCCGCGACGACCGCGCGGTACGCCGCCGAGGGCGTCGACGTCCTCGTCGTGACCTGCACGGGCGGTGAGCGCGGCGACGTCCTGAACCCGCACTACGGGCCGGCGCCCGAGGGGCTCGAGGCCATGCGCGCGGTCCGCCGTGAGGAGATGGCGACGGCCGCCGCGGCGCTCGGCGTGCGCCAGCACTGGCTCGGGTTCGTCGACTCCGGCCTGCCCGAGGGCGACCCGCTGCCGCCCCTGCCCGAGGGGTGCTTCGCGCTGACCCCGCTCGAGGAGGCGTCCGCGCCGCTCGTCGAGCTGGTGCGCGAGTTCCGCCCGCACGTCATCACGACGTACGACCCCACGGGCGGCTACCCGCACCCGGACCACATCATGTGCCACCGCGTCGCGGCCGAGGCGTTCGCCGCCGCGGGCGACCCGGAGCGCTACCGCGGCCACGGCGAGCCGTGGACGCCGCTGAAGCTGTACTACAACCACGGGTTCTCGCTCGCCCGCATGCGGACCGTGCACGACGCGATCGTCGCGGCCGGCGGCGAGTCGCCGTTCAGCGACTGGATCGACTCGCGCCAGGCCCGCGAGGTGCCCGAGCGCCCCGTGACCACGCGCATCGAGTGCGCCGACTTCTTCCCGCAGCGCGACGCGGCCCTGCGCGCGCACGCGACGCAGATCGACCCCGAGGGGTGGTTCTTCGCCGTCCCGCGCGAGGTCGAGCTGGCGCAGTGGCGCACCGAGGAGTTCGAGCTCGCGGAGTCGCGCGTGCCGACGACGACGCCCGAGGACGACCTGTTCGCCGGGATCCGCGGGACGGGGGCGGCACGGTGACCGGGCTGCTGGGCGGGGCCGTCGGCGGCGCGGTGCTCGCCGCGGTCGTGCACGCCGAGCGGCTGCCCGGCCCGACCATCGAGAGCCCCGAGGAGGGCTCGCCCGGCTTCTACGGGTTCCTCGCGACGTTCCTGCTCGCGGCGGCCGTGATCGCGCTCGCGGTCTCGTTCAGCCGGCGGATGCGGCGGGCCGACCACCGGGCGCGCCTGCGCGCGCAGGAGGAGGCGGCGCGCGGCGACGGGCCGGCGCCCGTGACGGCCGAGGAGGGCGTCGCCCAGGCGGAGCTCGACGCGCGCACGGAGGGCGGACGCCCGTCCGCGCCGCCGGTCGACGGCCCCGGGGACGCGCCCGGCCGCGCCGACGGCGCGGGGGACGACGGCGCGGGGGACGACGGCGCGGGCCCCGACGGCGCGGGCACCGGCCGCACGCCGTGAGCCGGCGCCCCGAGCCGCCGGTGCGCCCGGCGGTCCGCGTGACGGTCGCCCAGCTGCAGGTCGGCACCGACCGCGGCGCGAACCTCGAGGTCGCGCGGGACGCCGTCCGTGAGGCCGCCCGGGTCCGCGCCGACGTCGTGGTGCTGCCGGAGTACGCGTCCGCGTTCGACCCGCGCGGCGTCGGCCCGGAGCTGGCCGAGCCGCTCGACGGGCCGTTCGTCACGGCGCTGCGCGAGGAGGCGGCCCGCAGCGGCGTGGCCGTGCTCGCGGGCACGACGCTGCCGGCGGACGAGGACGAGGGGGACGACGAGGACGGTGACCGCGCCGGGCGGCCGCGGCGGGCCGTCAACGCCGTCGTCGCGGTGACGGCCGACGGCGGCCTCGCCGGCGTCTACCGCAAGGTGCACCTGTACGACGCGTTCGGGCAGCGGGAGTCCGACCGGTTCGTGCCGGGGCCGGTCGACGCGCCGCCGCTCGTGCTCGACGTCGCGGGCCTGCGGCTCGGTGTGATGACGTGCTACGACCTGCGGTTCCCGGAGTCGGCGCGCAGGCTCGTGGACGCGGGCGCGCACGTGCTCGTCGTGCCCGCGGCGTGGGCGGCGGGGCCGCTCAAGGCGACGCACTGGCGCGTCCTCGCCACGGCGCGAGCCGTCGAGAACACCTCGGCGGTCGTGGCCGTGGGCCAGGCCGGGCGCGGCGTGGTCGGTCGGTCGCTGGTGGTCGGGCCCGACGGGGTCGTCGGCCTCGAGCTCGACGAGACGCCGCAGGTGCGCACGGTCGACCTGGACGCCGACGCGCTGGCCGGTGTGCGCGAGCGCAACCCGTCGCTGGTCAACCGCCGGTACGCGGTCGTCCCGCGCGCCTGACCCCCGCCGGCCCGCCGCTCTCCACCCACCACCGCCGGCACCGGCCCGCCGGCGCACCCACGCGCTCCTCCGCCGAGTGCTGTACGTGCCGCCGAGCGCGGTAGCTGCAACAGGTGCACTCGGCGCGATGTGCCGCACTCGGCGGCCGAGGGGGCGGGGAGGAGGTCGGGGCGGTCAGGCGGCGCGGGAGGCCGCGATCGCGACCGCCACGAAGTGGCACGTGTAGCCGACGACGGTGAGCACGTGGAACACCTCGTGGAAGCCGAACCAGCGGGGGCTCGGGTTCGGGCGCTTGAGGCCGTAGACGACCGCACCCACGGTGTACGCGAGCCCGCCGCCGGCGATCAGCCAGACGATCTCCGCCCCACCGGTGCGCCAGAACTGCGGCATGAATCCGACGGCCACCCAGCCGAGCGCCAGGTAGATCGGCACGTAGACCCACCGCGGCGCGTTCAGCCAGAACACGCGCGCGAGGACGCCCACGATCGCGCCGGTCCACACCACGACGAGCAGCGTCCGGGCCGTGGGCGCGGGCAGCAGCAGCACCGCGAGCGGCGTGTACGTGCCGGCGATGATGAGGAAGATGTTGGTGTGGTCGAGCCGGCGCAGGACCGCCGCGACGCGCGGCGACCAGCGACCCCGGTGGTAGACGGCGCTGGTGCCGAACAGCAGCACCGCGGAGGCGCCGAAGACGGCCGTCGACCAGCGGGCCGCGGGCGTGGGGGAGAACGCCACCAGCAGCACCGACGCGACGAGCACGAACGGGGCCACGCCGGCGTGCACCCAGCCGCGCAGGCGCGGCTTGACCTCCGCGACGACGGCGTCCACGGCGTCGCCGACCGCCTCGCCGACGGACCCGCCCGCCTGCCGCGCGCCGGGCTCGGGGCCGCGCCGGGCCGCGTCGTCGGGGCGTGCCGGGGTGGAGCTCATGCGTCTGGTCCGCCTTCGTCCGAAACAACCTACGTCACCGTAGGTTACGCACTCGTAGGTGCCGTGTCGACGTGACGGAGGTCCCGGACGGCCACCGGCGCACGCGTGCGGCGAGTAGCGTGAGCGCGTCCACCGACGTCCCCCGGGGAGGGTCCGCGTGCGCCTGCCGCACCCGCTGTACGGCCTGTACGAGCGTCGCCTCGCGGCCTCGCTGCCGTCGGCGCAGATGCCCCGGCACATCGGGGTCATCCTCGACGGCAACCGCCGGTGGGCGCGCAGCAGCGGCGTCTCGTCCGCGCACGGCCACCGCCGCGGCGCCGACAAGATCGGCGACCTGCTGGCGTGGAGCGAGGACGTGGGCGTCGAGGTCGTGACGCTGTGGCTCCTCTCGACCGACAACCTCGCGCGCGACCCCGAGGAGCTCGAGCCGCTGCTCACCGTCATCGAGGACGTCGTCGGCGAGCTCGCGGCCGAGCGGCGCTGGCGCATCCAGGCGGTCGGCGCGCTCGACATGCTGCCCGAGCGCACCGCCGAGGCGCTGCGGTGCGCGCAGGAGGCCACGGCCGACGTCGAGGGCCTGCACGTCAACGCGGCGGTCGGGTACGGCGGGCGGCGTGAGATCGCGGACGCGGTCCGGTCGTTCCTACGCCACCACGCCGCCGCCGGCACGGACCTCGAGGAGCTCGCCGAGGCGTTCGACGTCGACCACATCGCGGAGCACCTGTACACGAAGGGGCAGCCGGACCCGGACCTCGTCATCCGCACGTCCGGCGAGCAGCGGCTCGGCGGGTTCCTGCTGTGGCAGAGCGCGCACTCGGAGTTCTACTTCTGCGAGGCGTACTGGCCGGACTTCCGGCGCGTCGACTTCCTGCGCGCGCTGCGCGCGTACGCGCAGCGCGAGCGCCGGCTCGGGCGCTGACGGCCTCGCCGACGGCGCGGCCGGGCCCGCCCGCGCGTCGGGCCGGCGTCCGCCGGATGAACGTCCTGTGACGCGTTCGCGTGTCGCGCGTCACGTGCCCGGGGCCGTCGGTGGGCGGCGTTACGTTCGGGGCCAAGAGGACGACGCCCGTCGTCCCGGGAGGCCAGCCCATGGAGCGAGTGCTCCGGGAGGAGGGCCGGACCCGGCCCTCGGCCGGCCGACCCCGTCCCGTCGCCGACTGCCGGACGCGGCACGTGCCGCGCACGCGCAGGAGGCGCCCGACCAGGCGCTGACGCGCCGGAGGGAGCCTGCCGTGGACCGCACCTCGCAGCACGACCTGGGGGACCGCACGCCGCCGAGCGAGCCGGCCCCGGCCGACGGCCGGCTCACCTACGTGGTGGACACGTCCGTGCTCCTCTCCGACCCGCACGCCGTCCGCCGCTTCGCCGAGCACGACGTGGTGCTGCCCGTCGTCGTCGTCACGGAGCTCGAGGCCAAGCGGCACCACGCCGAGCTCGGCTACTTCGCCCGCGCGGCCCTGCGGCTCCTCGACGACCTGCGGGTCCGGCACGGCCGGCTCGACGCGCCCGTCCCGATCAGCGACGAGGGCGGCACGCTCCGCGTCGAGCTCAACCACGTGGACGACCGCGTCCTGCCCGCGGGGTTCCGGCTCGGCGACAACGACACGCGGATCCTCTCCGTCGCGGCGAACCTCGCGAAGGAGGGCCGCGACGTCACGGTGGTCTCCAAGGACCTGCCGATGCGCATCAAGGCGGCGGCCGTGGGCCTGCGCGCCGAGGAGTACCGCGCGGAGCTCGCGGTCGACTCCGGGTGGACCGGCATGGACGCGCTCGACCTGGGCGAGCAGCAGATGGCGCAGCTGTGGGAGCACGAGTCGCTGCCCCTCGCGGAGGTCCCGCCGCCCGCGTCCGCGCTCGCGGGCGCACCGCAGGACCTGCCGTGCCACACCGGGCTCGTGCTGCACAGCCCGCGCGGGTCGGCGCTCGGGCGGGTCACGGCGGACAAGCACGTGCAGCTCGTCCGCGGCGACCAGGACGTCTTCGGCGTGCACGGCCGCTCGGCCGAGCAGCGGGTCGCGATCGACCTGCTGCTCGACGAGTCCGTCGGCATCGTGTCGCTCGGCGGGCGCGCGGGCACCGGCAAGTCGGCGCTGGCGCTGTGCGCCGGCCTCGAGGCGGTGCTCGAGCGCCGGCAGCACCGCAAGGTCATGGTGTTCCGCCCGCTGTACGCGGTCGGCGGCCAGGACCTCGGGTACCTGCCGGGCAGCGAGGCCGAGAAGATGAACCCGTGGGCGCAGGCCGTCTTCGACACGCTCGGCGCGCTGGTCGGCAAGGAGGTCGTCGAGGAGGTGCTCGACCGGGACATCCTCGAGGTCCTACCGCTCACGCACATCCGCGGCCGCTCGCTGCACGACGCGTTCGTGATCGTCGACGAGGCGCAGTCGCTCGAGCGCAACGTGCTGCTGACCGTGCTGTCGCGGATCGGGCAGTCGTCGCGCGTGGTGCTCACGCACGACGTCGCGCAGCGGGACAACCTCCGGGTGGGCCGGCACGACGGGGTCGCGGCGGTCATCGAGGCGCTCAAGGGGCACCCGCTGTTCGCGCACGTGACGCTGACGCGGTCCGAGCGCTCGCCCGTCGCCGCGCTGGTCACCGAGCTGTTCGAGGGCATCGAGGCCTGACGCCACGGCGCCCGCGACCCGTGGCGCGATCCGTGCGCCACGGGTG
>NZ_JBHUZW010000159.1:0-6982 GCF_042667215.1 Cellulomonas sp. NPDC057328
GGGACGCCCCGACCGCCGCCGGAGGCCCCCATAAGTTCCGTCCGGTGCGGACGTATCACCCGCCGACCGGCCGGCCCCCTGCAGATGGAGCCGTCGCTCCCGCGGCGGCCCGTCCAGGTTCTGGGGGAACCATGACGCTCGCACCGCAACGCCCCGAGTCACCTCACCCGGCGTCCCCGGACGCCGGGCACAACGCGCCCCGGACCGTCGAGCAGCTCACCTCGGCGGGCACCTCCGCGCACGGCCTCGGCTACGGCCGCCGGCCGGCCCGCGGCCACGGGCACGACGTCCGCGGCCTGCAGTACCTGCCGCTGTCCGCCCTGCACGAGGGCCGGTTCGGCCGGCTCTTCCGGCTCCCGCCGTACGTCCCGTCCGACGCCGAGATCCGCGAGGTCGCCGACCTCATGGAGGAGGGCGCCTCCGGCGGCGACCCGACGATGGACAACCCGCGCATCCCCGCCGGGTACACCTACCTCGGCCAGTTCATCGACCACGACCTCACGTTCGACCCGGTCTCGAGCCTCACGCGGCAGAACGACCCCGACGCGCTGACGAACTTCCGCAGCCCGCGCTTCGACCTCGACTGCCTCTACGGGCGGGGGCCGGCCGACGACCCGTTCCTGTACGACCAGGACAGCCAGGTCGCCGGTGCCGCGAAGATGCTCATCGGCAACAACGGGCTCGACGACGACCTGCCGCGCAACGTGCAGGGCGTCGCGCTGCTGGGGGACCCGCGCAACGACGAGAACACGTTCGTCGGCCAGCTCCAGCTCACCATGCTCAAGTTCCACAACGCCGTCATGGACCGCGTCCTCGACGACCCGCACCTCGCGCGGGGCAGCGAGACGCCCTTCGAGACGGCGCAGCGCATCGTGCGGTGGCACTACCAGTGGGTCGTCGTGCACGACTTCCTGCGCCGCACCATCGGCGACGCCACGTTCGCCCGGCTCCTCGACGAGTCGGACGGCGTGCCGCGCCTCTCGCTGCAGCACTTCTCCTGGCGGCACGCCCCGTACATGCCGGTGGAGTTCTCCGTGGCGGCGTACCGGTTCGGGCACTCGCAGGTGCGCGGCCGGTACCGGCTGAACACGGTGGTGGGCGCGCCGGACCCGCAGGCGCAGGACGCCCCTCCGGGGCTGCCGACGTTCACGCCGCAGTCCGTCACCGCCGACCCGCTCGGGCACTTCGGCGGGTTCCGGCCGCTGCCGCGGTTCTGGACGATCGAGTGGGCGCGGTTCTTCGAGGTCGAGGGCGCCGGCAGCGACGACCTGCAGCTGTCGCGGCACATCGACACGCGGCTGGCGAACCCGCTGAAGGCGCTGCCGCCGGAGATCGCGGGCGATGTCCCGTCGCTCACGTTCCGCAACCTCGTGCGCGGTGCGCGGCTGCTGCTGCCGTCGGGGCAGGCCGTCGCCGCGCGCATGGGGCTGACCCGGCTGACCGAGGAGGAGCTCGGGCTGGGCGGCCGTCCCGCGCCGCTCTGGTACTACGTGCTGCGGGAGGCGTCCGTGCAGGCCGGCGGCGAGCACCTCGGCGAGGTGGGCGGCACGATCGTCGGCGAGGTCTTCCTCGGGCTGCTCGCCGCGGACCCCTCGTCGTGGCTGCGCAACGAGCCCACGTGGCGGCCGTTCCTCGGCGAGGGGGACGACTTCGACATGCCGGCGCTGCTGCGGGTCGCGGGGCACGGGCTGGGCCCGACCCCCGCACCGCGTCGTCCCGCGGCCGGGGAGGGCGCACCGGCACCCGTCTGACGGACCTGTACGGACCCGGTGCCGGTGGCCCGCCGCGGCGGACCACCGGCACCCGCGCGCGGGACGGCGACTACCCTGCGTCCGTGCCCGCAGACACCCCCGGTCCCCGTGTCGTCCTCGTCGGCCCCCCGGGTGCGGGGAAGTCGACCGTCGCGGCCGCGCTCGCGGAGCGCTGGCGGCTGACGGTGCGTGACACGGACGCCGACGTGGAGCGCGTCGCCGGCAAGCCGATCACCGAGATCTTCGTCGACGACGGCGAGCCGGCGTTCCGGGCGCTGGAGCGCGACGCCGTGGCGGCGGCCCTCGCGCAGCACGACGGCGTGCTCGCGCTCGGCGGCGGCGCCGTGCTCGACGCCGGGACCCGCGCGGCGCTGGCCGACTACCGGGCCGGCGGCGGGGTGGTCGTCTTCCTCGACGTGTCGCTCGCGCACGCGGCGCCGCGCGTCGGGCTGAACCGGTCGCGTCCGCTGCTGCTCGGCAACCCCCGGGCGCAGTGGCAGGCGCTCATGGACGCGCGGCGGCCCGTGTACGAGGAGGTCGCCACGCTGCGCGTGCCGACCGACGGCATGCGCCCGGCGGGCGTGGCCGAGGCGATCGAGTCCGCGCTGACCGACCTGCGGGTCGGCGGCGGCACCGAGGAGGAGCAGCGATGAGCACGACGACGACCGGTACGGACGCCGGCACGCCCGGCACGCGCACCGTCCGCGTCGCGGGGGAGCAGCCGTACGACGTCGTCGTCGGCCGCCACCTGCTGGGCCACCTGCCCGCGCTGCTGGGCGAGGCGGTGCGCCGCGTGCTCGTCGTGCACCCGCCGACGCTCGCCACGTCCGCCGACGCCGTGCGCGAGGACCTGCTCGCGCAGGGGTACGAGGTGTTCCTCGCCGAGGTGCCCGACGCCGAGGAGGCCAAGACCGCGCAGGTCGCCGCGTTCCTGTGGCAGGTGCTGGGGCAGGCGGACTTCACGCGCAGCGACGCCGTGATCGGGCTGGGCGGTGGCGCGACGACGGACCTCGCCGGCTTCGTCGGCGCCACGTGGCTGCGCGGCGTCCGGGTGGTGCACGTGCCGACGACCGTGCTCGCCATGGTGGACGCGGCGGTCGGCGGCAAGACCGGCATCAACACGGCCGAGGGCAAGAACCTCGTCGGCGCGTTCCACCCGCCGGCGGGCGTGCTGTGCGACCTGGCGGCGCTCGGGTCGATGAACCGGCACGACTTCGTCGCCGGGCTGGCGGAGGTCGTCAAGGCCGGCTTCATCGCCGACCCGCGCATCCTCGAGCTGGTCGAGGAGAACACGGCGCTGCTCACCGACCCTGCCGCCGCGGCCGCGTCGCCCGTGCTGCTCGAGCTCATCGAGCGGGCGGTGGCCGTCAAGGCGCGCGTCGTGGGGGAGGACCTCCGGGAGGCGGGCCTGCGCGAGATCCTCAACTACGGCCACACGCTCGGGCACGCCGTCGAGCACGTCGAGCGCTACCGCTGGCGGCACGGCGCCGCCGTGTCGGTCGGCATGGTGTTCGCCGCGGAGCTGGCCCGGCTCGCCGGCCGGCTCGACGACGACGTCGTGGCGCGGCACCGGTCCGTCCTCACCGCGCTCGGCCTGCCGGTCACGTACCGCGGCGACCGCTGGGAGCAGCTCATGGCCGCGATGCGGCGCGACAAGAAGACGCGTGGCGACCTGCTGCGGTTCGTCGTCCTGGAGGACGTCGGCCGCCCGGTGCGCCTGGAGGGCCCGGACCCGACCCTCCTGGCCGCCGCGTACGCGGAGATCTCGGTCGACCGCACCCCCACCGCCACCATCGACCTCTGACCCCACCGCCCGGCGGTGAGACCGTCGTTCCAGGCACGTGTACACCCGCCGACGACGGTCTCACCGGTGCGGTGAGCCGCCCACAGCCCGGCGAGACGGCGTAGGTGTCCACCGGGCGCGGCTCGGCGAGGTCACGTCGGAGGGGCGTGGTGCACGGTCGGGGCATGCCTCGGCTCATCGACACCGCGTGGGTGCCGCCCGTCGCCCGCGGGCAACGCGGCGTCTTCACGCGGCGGCAGGCACTCGCCGCGGGCCTCTCGACCGACCAGGTCCGGCACCGGCTGGAGCGACGGGTCTGGCACCGTGTCGCGGGCGCGGCGCTCGCCTCCGTCGCCACCCCGCTGTCCGCCGAGGCAGACGCGTACGCCGCGTGGCTCACATGGCCGGACGCGGTGCTGGCGCTGACGAGCGCCGCGCGTCTGCACGGGATGCCCGTACCGGACGACGGCCAGGTGCACGTGCTCGTACCCACGCCGCGACGCCCCCGCGGACGGCTACGCAGCCACGAGCACCGATGGGTAGGGGACGAGGTGTCGTCCTACGGCGACGTGCCGGTGACGCGGCCGGCGCGCACGGTGCTCGACTGCCTCGCCGTCCTCCCCGAGCGTGACGGCGACCGGCTGCTCGCCTGGGCGGGGCCGCGGCGCCTGCTCACCGCCGACCTCGTCGACGCGTGGCTGGCGGCACGCCCGGGCTACCGCGGGAACGCGCGCCTGGCCCGGGCGGCCGACCGCCTGCGTCGTGGCGTGTACAGCGAGGCGGAGGAGCTGCTGCACGAGCTGCTGCGGGCGGCCGGGATCACCGGGTGGGCGGCGGACGTCGACCTCGCGCCGGTGCTCGGTGTGGCCGCGGTGGCGGACGTCTGGTTCGGCGCGGTCCGGCTCGTCGTGGAGGTCGACGGTCGCGTCGCGCACGGACCCGACCGCTTCCAGCGCGATCGGACGCGGCAGAACCTCCTGGTCGGTGCGGGCTGCACGGTGCTGCGCTACACGTGGGAGGACCTCACGCGGCGCTCGGCCGAGGTCGTCGAAGGGATTCGGCGCATGGTGGCACACCTCGCCCGGCGCCAGTGAGACCGGCGGTCCGGGGCACGGTGGGCCCCGGTTCCGCCGGTCTCAGCGCAGGAGGTGCAAGCCTGGGGGCTTGTCGTACCGATAACAAACGCAAGGGCTTGTTGTCGTCGCAACAAGGGTGCACACTTGTGACGTGTTCGTAATGACGGTCGACCAGCGGGGGAGCCGGCGCGGGGCCGACCTCGTGCCCGGGCTCCTCGAGCGGCTCGACGGCGCCCCGGGGCTGGTGCGCGGGTTCGAGCGCACCGTCGGCGACGAGGTCCAGGGCGTGCTCCACGACGCCGAGGACGTGGTCGGGCTGGTGCTGGCGCTGGTCCGTGCGGGCGGCTGGAGCGTCGGGGTCGGCGCGGGACCCGTGCAGGAGCCGCTGCCGGCGTCCACGCGCGCCGGGACGGGCGAGGCCTTCGTGCTCGCGCGCGCCGCGGTCGAGGCGGCCAAGAGCCGGCAGCGTCCCGTGCCGCTCGCCGTGCGCGGCGTCGACGCGGTCGCGGCCGGCGACGCCGAGGCGGTCCTGACGCTGCTCGGTGCGGTGCTGGCCCGCCGCACGCCCGCCGGGTGGGACGCCGTGGACGCGGTGCGGTCCGGCGCCGGCCAGGACGTCGTCGCGCAGGCGCTCGGCGTGACGCAGCAGGCCGTCAGCCAGCGGCTGCGCGCCGCGCTGTGGGCGGAGGAGCAGGCGGTCCGCCCGGTGGCGGCGCGCCTGTTGACGGCCGCGCAGGGCTGACGCCAGGGTCGTCGCGTGCACCCCGCCCTCCTGGCCCTCGTCTGGGTCGCCGCCCTCGCCGTGTCCGCCGGCGGCGGCTGGTACAGCACCCGGCTCGTCCTCGACCTCGCGTCCCGCTCCGCCGACGCCGGCCGGGAGACGCCGTCCGCCCAGGCGACCGCCGGGCCGCTCACGCTCAGCGACGGGCCCGAGGGGCCGGGCGCCCGGCGCGTGCTCCGCGGCGGGACGTGGATCGGCGTGCTGGAACGGCTCGGCGTGACGGCCAGCATCCTCGCGGGCATGCCCGAGGGCGCCGCGATCGTCGTGGCCGTCAAGGGCCTCGGCCGGTACGCCGAGCTGCGCGAGAACCCGGGCGCGTCCGAGCGGTTCGTCATCGGCACGCTCGCGTCGCTGGTGTGGGCGTCGCTCGTCGGGTTCGCCGGGCGGCTGCTGCTGGCGTGAGCCGCGCCGCTCGGGCGGGCGGCCCGTGACCCGGTACGATGGACGACGGCCCGCGGCCGGGTGGCCGTCACGGCGACCGCTGCGGGCGGCCGGCGCCCCTGCGCCGCTCGCGCGCCGGAACGGGCGCACCTCGACCACCGACTGGGAGAACGACGCTCGTGGCGACCACCAACGACCTGAAGAACGGCACCGTGCTGAAGATCGACGGCCAGCTGTGGACCGTCATCGAGTTCCAGCACGTCAAGCCCGGCAAGGGCGGCGCGTTCGTGCGCACCAAGCTGAAGAACGTGCTGTCCGGCAAGGTCGTCGACCGCACGTTCAACGCGGGCATCAAGGTCGAGACGGCGAACGTCGACAAGCGCGACATGCAGTACCTGTACAAGGACGGCGACGACTTCGTGTTCATGGACACGGACACGTACGACCAGATCAACGTCCCCGCCGCGACGGTCGGTGACGCCGCGAACTTCATGCTCGAGTCGCAGACCGCGCTCGTCGCGACCAACGAGGGCGTGCCGCTCTACGTCGAGCTGCCGCCGTCGGTCACGCTCGAGGTCACGTACACGGAGCCGGGCCTGCAGGGCGACCGCTCGTCGGCCGGCACCAAGCCCGCCACGCTCGAGACCGGCTACGAGATCCAGGTGCCGCTCTTCCTCGAGTCGAACACCAAGGTCAAGGTGGACACCCGCGACGGGTCGTACCTCGGCCGCGTGAACGACTGACGTGGGCGCCCGGACCAAGGCGCGCAAGCGCGCGCTCGACGTGCTGTTCGAGGCCGACCAGCGCGGTGTCGCGGTGGGCGAGCTCCTCGCGCGCCGCGTCGTCGAGCCGGGCGCGGAGACGGCGCTGCCGCAGTACAGCGTCGACCTCGTCGAGGGCGTCCTGGCGCACCTCGAGCGCATCGACGAGGTCCTCGCGACGCACGCGCACGGCTGGACGATCGCGCGCATGCCCGCGGTCGACCGGGCGCTGCTGCGCCTCGCCACGTGGGAGATCCTCTGGAACGACGACGTCCCGGACGCCGTCGCGGTCGACGAGGCGGTGGGCCTGGCCCGCGAGCTGTCCACCGACGAGTCGCCGTCCTTCGTCAACGGCCTCCTCGGCCGCATCGTCGAGCTGAAGCCGACGCTGCTGGCCTGACGAGGTTTCAGTTATACAGAGCGGGCGGTGCTAGAGATGGTTGTCTATC
>NZ_JBHUZW010000160.1:0-6898 GCF_042667215.1 Cellulomonas sp. NPDC057328
GCCCGGCACAGGGCCGGGCCGTCCGCGGTGCGGGGCGCCGGGGAGGGGGCGACGACCCGCGAGCCGGGTGGGCGCCCAGCGGCGGGCGCCCACCCGGGGCGGTCACCGACGGACGGTGACCGTGATCGTGCGGCTCTCCGTCACGCCGGCGGCGTTCTCGAGCTCCGCGCGGTACTCGTACCGGCCGGGCGCGCGGCCCTCGAGCGGCGTCGCCGCCCGCTGGGCCTCCCGGCCGTTCGCCGTCACCTGCTGCGTGTCGACCAGGGCGCCGTTCTCGAACAGGCGGTACGTGGTGCCGTTCGTGCCCCACCACATGTTCATGGTGACCACGTACGCCCCGTCGCCGTCCCAGTTGTCGTGGGACAGCACCGGCGTCCCCGGCGTCGCCCGGTCCACGACCACCGTCACCGGTGCCGTGGTCGTCGACCCGTGCTGGTTCGTCAGCACCGCGGTGTAGACGTAGCGCCCGTCGGTCCGGCCGTCGAGGTCGAACGCGGCCTGCTGCGACGACGGGGTGGCGTCGACGAGGTCGCGCGCCGCGACGGGCGCACCGTTCTCGAGCAGCTCGACGCGCTGCGCGTTCTGGCCCCACCACAGGTTCACGACGACCCGGTAGGCGCCGTCGCCGTCCCAGTTGTCGTGGGAGAGCACGCCCCGCGCGGGTGCGGCCGTCGCCGGCCCCGGGACGCGCTCGCCCGGGCCCGGGTCGGTGCCGGTGTAGGCGATCGACGGCGCCGGCGGCGTCTCCATCCCCTCCCCGAGGAAGTACGACGTGTGCGGCGGCTGGTTGTACGCCGTGTTCTGCCACGCGACGCCGAGCCGGTAGACCGGGTCCGACGTGAGCGTGCGCAGGCGGTGGTCCGTCAGGTCGACCGTGGTGGCGACGCGCAGCGCCGAGGAGTCCTCGAGCCGCGTCACGACCTCCTCGCGCCAGTCGCCGAGCAGGTCGGCCTGGAGCGACGGGTTGCCCTTGGTGTCGTTGACGGTGAGCGTCCCCTCCGCCCGGTAGACCTCGACCTCGGTCTCCGTCTCCCAGTCCCACTTCGAGATGGTCGGCACGCCCGTGCGGGTCGCCTCGGTCCAGTCGTGGTCGAGCACCTCGCGCAGGAGGTCGCCGTCCCACCAGGTGAGGAAGTTCGCCGCCGGGATGCGCTCGGCGATCAGCTCGCCGGCCGCCGACCGCAGCTGCCCGTCCCGCGTGTTCCACGTGTTCGTGCCGATGGCCCAGCCCTCGGCGCCGGGGTGGCGCGGGTCGATGTCGCCCGCGGCGGCACGGCCGGTGTCGACCGTGGCCGGGATCGACCAGATCACCTCACCGGTCGCGGCGTCGCGGAACGTGGCGCCCCGGTTCCCGGAGGACCCCATGGACTCGTGCGCGGCGAACACCTCGAGGCCGGGCCGCGACGGGTCCAGGTCGGACAGGTGCATCGCGTCGCCGTGTCCGAGCCCGGTCGTGTACAGCGGCTCGCCGTCGTCGTCCACGGCCATCGACCCGAAGACGATCTCGTCCTTCTGGTCGCCGTCGACGTCCGCCACGGACAGGTTGTGGTTGCCCTGCCCGGCGTACGCGTCGCCGACCACGTCGGAGTCGAACGCCCACCGCTGCGTCAGCTCGGTGCCGTCCCAGTCGTACGCGGCCAGCACCGTGCGGGTGTAGTAGCCGCGGCTGAACACGACCGACGGGCGCTCGCCGTCGAGGTACGCGACCCCGGCGAGGAACCGGTCGACGCGGTTGCCGTAGCCGTCGCCCCACGCGCCGACGTCACCGCGCGGCGGCGTGTAGTCGACCGTGTCGAGCGCGGCGCCGGACGCCCCGTCGAACACCGTGAGGAACTCCGGCCCGGTGAGCACGTAGCCCGACGAGTTCCGGAAGTCCGCCCCGGCGTCGCCGATGACGACGCCCGCGCCGTCGACCGTCCCGTCGGCGGTCTTCATGACCACCTCGGACCGCCCGTCGCCGTCCAGGTCGTACACCTGCACCTGCGTGTAGTGCGCGCCGGCCCGGATGTTGCGGCCCAGGTCGATGCGCCACAGGCGCGTGCCGTCGAGCTCGTAGGCGTCGACGTAGACCGTGCCCGTGTACCCGGCCCTCGAGTTGTCCTGCGCGTTCGTCGGGTCCCACTTGAGCACGACCTCGTACTGCCCGTCGCCGTCGAGGTCGCCGATGCTCGCGTCCCCGGCCTTGTAGGAGTACGGCTGCCCGTCCTTCGTGTAGGCGTCGGCGGGCTTGTCGAGCGGCACGTCGAGGTGCTGCTCGTCCCACACGCCGAACTCGGCGGTGGCCCAGCGCTCGATGCCGTCGACCACCGTGCTCACGCGGTACGTGGCGTCGGCCGTGCCGTCGGCGTCGAGCACGTTGGTGCTGCCCGTGACGGGCGTCGACGTGATGCGCGTCCCGTCGCGGTAGACGTGGAACGGCAGGTCCTGCGGGTCGAGGCCCAGCAGGCGCCAGCCGACGTGCACGCCCTCGTCCGTCGCGACCGCGACCGGCGCGCGGTCCAGCCGCTCCGCCTGCCGCACGAGCGTCGTGACGGCCTCCGAGGACACCGTCGCGGCCCGCGCCGACTCGCCGCCGGCGTTCACCGCGGCCACCTGGTAGTGGTACGGCACGGTGGTGAGGACGTCGGTGTCGTCGTACCCGGCGTCCGCGGCCCGCCCGACGAGCGTGTAGGGACCACCCAGCTGCTCGCTGCGGTACACGTGGTGGAACAGCGCGCCCTCGACGGGCTCCCACGCGAGGCGGACCAGGTTCTTCTCCGTCGCCGCCACGCGCACGCCCGCGGGCGCGGCCGTCACGGGGACGTCCGGGTCGACCGTCGTCAGCTCGACCACGTCCGTCGGCACGGACTCGACGCCCGTGGGGTCGAGCGCGACGACGTGGTACCGGTACGCGACGCCGAGGTCGGCGGTCGTGTCCGTGAACGCGGCCTCCGCGACGTCGCCCAGCGCTCGGGGCGTCGGCTCGCCGTCCGCCTGCCGGTACACGCGGTACCCGGCGGCGTCGTCCGTGCCCGTCCAGGCGAGGTCGACCGCGGCCGCCGCGCCCTCGATGCGCACGTCCGCCGTCAGCGCCGACGGCGCGAGCAGCAGGGGCGTCACCTCGACGCCGTTGAGCCGCGACGACGCGCCGGTCATGACCAGCGTGAGCTGGCCGTCCGTCACCTCGACCGGCTGGCTGACCTTCTCCGAGACGCTCCCGCGCCCGGCGTTGGAGGCGCCGAAGTCCTTGCCCTCGAGCTGGACGTTCGAGCGGCTCGTGCCGATCCAGTCGCCGTTGTGCGTCTTCACCGCGTACGTGCCGCGCGGCACGTCGACGACGAAGGTGTGCTGCGGACCGGGCAGCAGGAAGTCGCGCTGCAGGTCGTTCGGCGGCGGCGTGAAGGCCACGCCGCGGTCGCGCCCGCCGAGGCCGGTCGCGTCGAGCCACCCCCAGCCGATCTCGGGCGTGTACACGGACCGCTCGCTCGCCTCGGTGTACCCCGGCATGACGGGGTTCCCCGCGAGCTGCACGTCGAAGCGGTGCAGCGCCGCGCGGGTCGTGACGCGCACGCTCGCCGACGGCGCCGAGTCGCCGCGGCCGTTGGAGGCAACCACGCGCAGGTCGTACGCCCCGCCCTCGGCGAGCCCCGTCACGGCGGCCTGCGGCAGCGTCGACGTCGCGGCCAGCGCCCAGGCGTCCCCGCCCGCGTCCGCGGCCCTGCGGAAGACCTTGTAGACGTCGGCCCCCTCGACCGCCGTCCACGTCAGCTGCACGCCGGAGCTCGACACGCTGCCGGCGACGACGCCCGCCGGTGCGGCCGGCACGGCGGCCGGCGGCTCGGCGGCCTCGACCTCGTCCGCGAGCGGGAGGTCGAGCGTCGCGAGGTCGGCGGCCACGAGGCGCGCCATCTGGATCGCGCCGTACTCCTGGAAGTGGGTGTCGTCGACCGTGCCGTTCGGCCGGCCCGGGTACACCCCGGCCGGGACGTGCAGGAAGACGCTCGTCGCGGCCTCCGGCCCGATCTCGTCGAGGTAGGCGCGGCTCGACGCGGACAGGTCGACGAGCGGCGTGCCCGTCTCGGCCGCCAGCCCGGCGGCCGCCTCGACGTACTCGGGGAACGACACGTGGAACCTCCCCGTGCCCGCGTCCCACGCGCGCCGCGACACCGGCGTCACGAGGATCGGCGTGGCCCCGCGCTGGCGGGCGCCGTCGACGAACGTCCGCAGGTAGTTGCGGTAGTCGGCGGGCGCGGCCCAGCGGTCGTCGACGCCGTACGAGTTGTCGTTGTGGCCGAACTGCGCGACGACGTAGTCGCCGGGCCGCACCTGGCGCAGCACCTCGTCGAGGCGGCCCTGGCTGATGAAGTTCTTGGCCGAGCGCCCGCCGATGGCCTTGTTCTGCACGGTCACGTCGTCCGACAGGTACCGGTCGATCATCTGGCCCCAGCCGGCCTGCGGCGCGTAGTCGGCCGTGTACGTCTGGACCGTCGAGTCCCCCGTGACCCACAGCGTGGGCTCGGCGGCGGGCGTGCGGTCGGGCTGCCGGGTGATGACGAGCTGGTTGAGCTTCGGCGCGGTGCCGCCGACCTCGATGTTGAGCTGACCGTCGACGAGCGCGACGTCGAGCTGCATCTCGAGGAACTGCCCGGCCGCCTTCGCGGTCTGCTGCACCTTGGCCATGCGCTCGACCGTGAGCGCGACGTCGGTCGCCTCCTGCGCGTCGCCCGCGACGAGGCTCACGGTGTAGTCGCCGTTCGGCAGGTCGACGACGAGCTCGGTGTCCCCGATGCTCACGAAGTCGGACCGCACGGCGTCGTCTCCCCCGCGATCCGTGGCGGTCACCTGCGACGGGTCGACGAAGCCGATCCGCTGCGCGTGCGAGTAGGCGGTCGTCGCGTCGACGCGGACGGCGCCCGGGGCGAGCGTGCCGGGCCCGAGGTCGAGCGACAGCACGCCGCTCTCCGGGAACGTCGGCTCGGTCCCCTCCCCCGCGAGGCGGCTCACGGCGGCGGCCGACGGGACCGACAGACCGTCCGCGCCGATCGCCCGGACGCGGTACCAGTGCGTCGTCGTGGTGTCGACGGCGTCGGTGGTGTGGACCTCGCGCTGCCCGGTGCGGGCGATCTCCGCGTAGGTGCCGTCGACCGCGTCGGCGCGCGTGACGACGTAGCCGGTGGCGCCGGCCACCTCGTCCCAGCGCAGCGTCACGGCGCCGGGCACGACGTGCGCCATGCGCACCGCCTGGGGCGCGGGGAGGGAGCCGACGGGCTCGTCGGCGAGCGCGCCGGCGTCGGCGGTCTGGCCGGCGGCGGGCTGATCGGTGGTGGACGGGTCGGTGGCGGTGGCGTGCGCCGGCAGGGCGCCGGCGAGGAGCAGCGCCAGCGCGGTGGCGGCGCCGGCCGCGACGGCGGGCGGTCGGGTGCGGCTGCGGGTCCGGTCGTGGGCCCGTGCAGGTCGGGACATGGTCACCTTCGTCGTCTCGTCGTTGAAACGTGGGGGCGGAGCGACCGTCGTTCCCGTCATGAATCGATTCAACACGTCGCGGTGGACGCGCGTCAGGAACGGGGGAAGCGGGCGGTCCCGACATTCCTACCCCGCGCCGCCGCGCCGCGTCCAGACCCCGAGGCAAACGCTTACCGCCACAACCCGCGTCCTGTGCGACCACCGGGCGGCGCGGGAACGTGACCACACCCGGCCGACCGGGGCACACCCCCCGACGGCGCCCGGTGCGTCAGCGCGCGCCAGCCAGCCGCCGTCCACCGGCAGCACGGCGCCGTGCACGTAGTCGGCGGCGCGCGAGCAGAGGAGCACGACGGCGCCCGCGACGTCGGCGGGCTCGGCCCAGCGCCCGGCGGGGATGCGCGCGAGGATCTCGTCGCTGCGCACCGGGTCCTGCCGCAGGCCGTCGGTGTTGTCGGTCGCGACGTACCCGGGGGTGACCGCGTTGACGTCGACGCCGGACCCGGCCCACTCGTTCGCCAGCGCGCGGGTCAGGCCGGCGATGCCGACGAGGTCGCCGTCACCCTCGCCGCCGCCGGCGACGTGCCGCGCGTCGGGCTCACGTGGGCCGCCCGGCCCGTCGAGGCGGACGTCGCGACGGGGCTGGCGATCGTGCAGGCGAGCATCGACCAGGTCGTCGCGGCGCGGACCGCGCTCGCGACCGCGTGACGGTGCGCGTCAGACCGCGGGGACCTCGCGCGGCGCCACGATCCGCAGCACGTCGACGAACCACGGCGTCGTGACGCCGGCGTCGACGAGCGCGTGCGCTTCCTCCGCGGTGACCCACCGCGTGTCCCCGACCTCGTCGGGGTCCGGCAGCAGGTCGCCGGCGGCGCGGCCGACGACCACGTGGTCGTACTCGGTCTCGACGTGGCCGGACCCGGCGTCGAGGGCGCGGTAGCGGAACGTGCCGACCTCGTGCGCGTCGACCAGGTCGACGCCGAGCTCCTCGCGCACGCGGCGGGCGGCGCTCGCCGCGAGGTCCGCGCCCGGGGCCGGGTGGCCGCAGCACGCGTTGGTCCACAGGCCGGGGAACCGGAGCTTCGCGTCGGCGCGCTGCTGCAGCAGCATCCGGCCGGCGCCGTCGACGACCACCACCGAGAACGCGCGGTGCAGCAGCCCGGGCGCGGCGTGCGCGTCCCCGACCTGCGTCTCGCCCGTCGTCGTCCCGTGCTCGTCGACGAGCTGCACCAGGTCCGTCTCCGCCATGTCACCCCGTCCGTCGCCGTGCCACCACCGCACCGCACCGCGCGGCAGCCCCCAGTACGTCATCTCCCACGCCGCGGCACAACTCGACCGCGAACGGAATGCCACTGCCCTCATGCGGCGTGGGATGCGCAGCGGTATTCCGTTCGGCGTCGTCCTCTCGAGGCGTGGTGCCGGCGCGCCGAGGCCCCGGCCCCCGTGGAGGGGGCCGGGG
>NZ_JBHUZW010000161.1:0-6834 GCF_042667215.1 Cellulomonas sp. NPDC057328
GGTGCGTCCACCGCACCGGCCGCCGCACGCGGGGGCACGGTCAGCCGCCGACGGCGGCGCCGCGGGCTGCGGGCACGACGACGTCGTTCGCCGTGCGCAGCACCGGCGCGCGCAGCAGGTTCTGCGGGTCGATGGACGCGGACGTGCGCACCCGGAAGCGGGCGCGGGCGCCGGCGGGCAGCGTGACGAGGGCGTCGTCGACGCGCGCGCCCGGGTCGAGGCGGTCGACGAGGAGCGTCACGTCCTTGGCGAGCGAGCGCGCGACGACCTCGACCTCGTAGCCGTCCTGCGTCGGCGTGACACCGGCGGTGAGCGGGTCGGGGTGCAGGTCCAGGGCGACGTCCTCGAGCCACGTGTGCACGTGGCGGGCGTGGTCGAGCGTGACGACGAGCGCCTCGCGCGCGGGGTCCACCGGCGTCAGGAGCGCCTCCGCCAGCGCGAACGTGCCGACCGACCACGCCCCCACGGTGAGCGGCAGCTCGGCCGACGCGAGCACGCTGCCGTCGAGGCGCTGCCGCTCGAGCCGGGCCACGCCCTTCCACAGCGTCGGGGTGTCGTTGACGACCAGCAGGGCCTCACGGCCGTCCCGCGGCTGCACGGTGACGACGCGCTCGGCGAACGCGGCGCGCATCGCGTACCAGAGCGGCTTCGGGCGCTCGTCGCCGTCGACCGCGGCCCACGACGTCACGGGCCAGCAGTCGTTGAGCTGCCACACGATCGCGCCGGCGGTCCGCGGCCACCACGAGCGGTAGTGCTCGACGGCGAACCGGACGGCCCGCGCCTGGTTGAGCTGGCCCGCCCAGTGCCAGTCGGCGAAGCCGTCGGGCACGCCCAGGTGCGGCGCCATCCCGCGGTCGAGCTTGCCGTTGCCGTCGTCGGCCTTCTGGTGCAGCAGGAACGTCGGGTGCTCCTTGCCCGCGACCGCGCCGTCCTCGTCCCGCACGGCGCGGCGCAGCGTCGCCCACGTCGGCGGGCCCTGGAAGCCGAACTCCGAGCAGAAGCGCGGCACCTCGTCGCGGTAGACGGAGTAGTCGACGCGGTTCCACACCTCCCACTGGTGGTGGGTGCCGTGGTCGGGGTCGTTGGGGTGCACGTCCTGCGGGGCGAAGCCCGGCGAGAAGGGGCTGTTCGCGGCGTACGGGCGGGTGGGGTCGAGCTCGGCCACGACGGCCGCGAGCACCTCGGTCGCGTAGGCGTGGCCCCACGTGCGGCCGTCGAGCTCGTCCTTCCAGCCCCAGTCCTCGTGGCCCCACAGGTTCTCGTTGCCGCCGTTCCACAGGACGAGCGACGGGTGCGGCATGAGGCGGGCGACGTGCTCCCGCGCCTCGGCCTCGATCTCGTCGCGCAGCGGCTGCTCCTCGGGGTACGCGGCGCAGGCGAGCAGGAAGTCCTGCCACACGAGCAGGCCCCGCTCGTCGCACAGCTCGTAGAAGTCCTCGGACTCGTAGACGCCGCCGCCCCACACCCGCAGCAGGTTGAGGTGGGCGCCGACCGCCTGGTCGAGGCGCCGCGCGACGCGCTCGCGGGTGAGGCGGGTGAGGAGGTGGTCGTCGGGGATCCAGTTCGCGCCCTTGACGAAGAGCGGCCGCCCGTTGACGCGCAGCGTGAACGCGGTGCCGTGGTCGTCGGCGGTCGTGTCGAGCTCGACGGTGCGGAAGCCGATGCGACGCGTCCACGTGCCGAGGAGGGGACCGGTGCCGCGCGGCTCGGCGGGCGCGGCGACGTCGGCGGCGCTCAGCTCGACGGTCAGCGCGTGCAGCGGCTGCCCGCCGTGCCCGACCGGCCACCACAGCGGCGCGTGCGGCACCTCGAGCCGGACCACGCCGGACGTGGCGCCCGCAGCGACCCGGCCGACCACGTCGGCGCCGGCGACCGACGCCCGCACGACGAGGGCGGCGTCGCCGCCGGGCAGCCCCGACCGCTCCACGTCGACGTGCACCTCGACGACGCCGGTGCCGTCCGGCTCGACCGTGACGAGCGGCCGGACGCCGGCGAGGCGGGCGACGCGCCACCGCTCGACACGCACGGGCCGCCACAGGCCCGCGGTCTGCAGGTCGGGCCCCCAGTCCCAGCCGAACGAGCACGCCATCTTGCGGACCATGTTGAACGGCTGCGTGTAGGCCGCCGGGCGCGGCCCGAGACGCTCCGCCTCCGCCTCGGCGTACGCGAGCGCCGACGCGATCTCGACGCGCAGGCGCTGCGTCGTCGGGCGGACGCGGTCGCGGACGTCGACGCGGTGGCTGCGGTGCATGTCCCGCGTGCGCAGGACGACGTCGCCGTCGAGCAGCACGGTGCCGACGGTGTCGACACCGTCGAGGACCAGGTCGACGCGCTCGTCGTCGGCGGGCAGGTCGAGCACGAGCTCGCGCTCGTACGCCCAGTCCACGCGCTTCATCCAGGCGAGCCGCTGCTCGTGGTCGTCGACGTACGGGTCGTGGATCAGCCCCGCGTCGAGCAGGTGCGTGTGCGACGTGCCCGGCACGCGCACACGCAGGCCGGTGCGCAGCCGCTCGGCCAGGTGGTCGGGGACGTCGCCCGCCGTGGCCGTCAGCGTCCAGCCGTCGCGGAGGTCGGTCAGGGTCACGGGGCGCTCCTCGCAGTCCGGGCTCCGGGGCGCCGCGCGCCGTCGCGCGTGCCGGGCGGCAGAGCCGTCGTCGAAGCACCTGAGGACATCCTTAAGCAACTGAAGAAAGTTAGTCAACCGCGTACGCTGGCGCCGTCACCGGCCGCGCAGCCGGTCCGCACGGGCGCGAGGGCGCGCCCGGACCGGTGCGCGGCACCGTCCGTGCGACGGCGTCGCCCTCGACGCCGTCGCGCCGTCCGCGGCCCGCGGCCGCAGGTCAGGAGCCCCGTGCCCGAGCACGACGACGTCCGCACCGCCCCACCGTCCGCCGCCCCCGTCCACCTGCGCGCCGACGACGTGTCGCTCGTCGTGGACGTCGACGGCGGCCGGCTGCCCCGCGTCCTGCACTGGGGCACCGCGCTCGGCGACCTGGACGACGCGGCCCTGCGCGCGCTGCGGACCGCGTCGCGCCCGGCGCCCCGCGGGTTCGCGGTGGACGGCGAGGTGGTGCCGGGCGTCGTGCCGGAGCAGTCCGCCGGGTGGCTCGGCACGCCGGGCCTCACGGGCAGCCGGGCCGGCCGCGCGTGGTCCGTGGCGTTCGGCGTCGCGGCCGGGGACGTCACGGTCGTGCACGCACCGGAGGGGGGCGGCGTCGTCGACGTGCGCGGCACCGACCCGCACGCCGGCCTCGAGCTGCGCCTGCGGATCGAGCTGACCCCGCAGGGCCTCGTCCGCCAGCGCGCCACCGTGCGCAACACGGGCGACGACGCGTACGAGGTCGCGGGCCTGCTCCTCACGCTGCCGGTGCCGCTGCGCGCCGGCGAGCTGCTCGACCTGGGCGGCCACTGGGCGCGCGAGCGCACGCCCCTGCGCACGGCGTTCACGCACGGCACCCGGCTGCGCGAGAACCGGCGGGGCCGGACCGGGTACGACACGCCGTACGTGCTGGTCGCGGGCGCGCCCGGCCTCGCCCACCGGCACGGCGAGGTGTGGGGGCTGCACGTGGCGTGGTCGGGCAACCACCGCAGCCTCGCCGAGCGGCACCACCACCACGAGGGCCTGCTGGGCGGCGGCGAGCTGCTCGAGCCCGGCGAGGTCCGGCTCGCGGCGGGGGAGTCGTACGCGAGCCCGTGGGTGTACGGGTCGTACGGCGCGGCCGGGCTCGACGACCTGGCGTCGCGCTTCCACCGGTGGATGCGCGCCCGGCCGCAGCACCCCCGCACGCCGCGCCCCGTCACGCTCAACACGTGGGAGGCCGTGTACTTCCGGCACGACCTCGGCCGGCTGACGGAGCTCGCCGACGCCGCCGCGGCCGTCGGCGCAGAGCGCTACGTGCTCGACGACGGCTGGTTCGGGTCCCGGCGCGACGACACGTCGGGCCTCGGCGACTGGTACGTGTCCGAGGAGGTCTGGCCCGACGGGCTGCACCCGCTGATCGCGCACGTCACGGGTCTCGGCATGCAGTTCGGCCTGTGGGTCGAGCCGGAGATGGTCAACCCGGACTCCGACCTCGCACGGGCGCACCCCGACTGGATCCTCCAGGTGCCCGGGCGGCTGCCGCTGCCCGCGCGCCAGCAGCAGGTCCTCGACCTGGCGAACCCGGACGCGTGGGCGTACGTGCTCGAGCGCCTGGACGCGCTGCTCATCGAGCACGACATCGCGTACCTCAAGTGGGACCACAACCGCGACCTCGTCGACGCCGGTCACGGGGCCGACCGCACGCCCGGCGTGCACGGGCAGACGCTGGCCGTCTACCGGCTGCTCGACGAGCTGCGCCGGCGGCACCCGCGCGTCGAGATCGAGTCGTGCTCCTCGGGCGGGGCCCGCGTCGACCTCGAGATCCTCGAGCGGACGGAACGGGTGTGGGCGTCCGACTGCATCGACGCGCTCGAGCGGCAGCAGATCCAGCCGTGGACGAACCTGCTCATCCCGCTCGAGCTGATCGGCGCGCACATCGGCTCCGGGCACGCGCACAGCACCGGGCGGGCGCACGAGCTGGCGTTCCGCGCGGGCACCGCGCTGTTCGGGCACCTCGGGATCGAGTGGGACCTGCGCGAGGCGGACGGCGCGCAGCGCGCCGAGCTGGCCGCGTGGGTCGGCCTGTACAAGGAGCTGCGCGACCTGCTGCACACAGGCACGAGCGTGCACGCCGACGTCGCCGACCCCGCGTTCGCGGTGCACGGCGTCGTCGCCGCCGACGGGTCGGACGCCCTGTTCGCCGTCGCGACGACGGCCATGTCCGCGCAGCTGCCGCCCGGGCACGTGCCGCTGCCGGGCCTCGACCCCGACGCGACGTACCACGTGCGCCCGCAGGCGCCCGGGGACGTCGTGACCCACGGCCTGCCGTGCCCGTGGTGGACGCCGGAGGGTGTCCGCCTGCCGGGCCGGGTGCTCGAGCGCGTCGGCGTCCGCGCGCCGGTGCTCTCCTCCGAGCGGCTCGTGCTGGTGCGCGCGACGCGGGTCTGACGCGGGGCTCCGCCGCGGCGGGGCGGGGGACGCACGAGGGGCCGGTCCGCGGTGCGGACCGGCCCCGTCGCGTGCCCGGCTACTTCGTCGCGCCCGCGGTGAAGCCGTTGTAGATGTACTTCTGGAGGAACAGGAACAGCACGAGGATCGGCACGATCGTGATGACGACGCCCGCCGAGATGACCTCCCACTGCGACCCGAACGGGCCCTTGAACGCGAAGAGCGACGTCGAGATGGGCCGCAGGTCGGGGTCCGGCAGGTACAGGAACGGCAGGAAGAACTCGTTGTAGATGCCGATGCCCTTGATGATCACCACGGTCGCGATCGCGGGCTTGAGGTTGGGCAGGATGATCTGGAAGAAGATCCGCAGGTGCCCGGCCCCCTCGATCATCGCCGCCTCGTCCAGCGAGCGGGGGATGGCCCGCATGAACTGCAGGAAGATGTACACCGAGATGATGTCGGTGCCCATGAACAGCAGGATCAGCGCCCACCGCGTGTTGTACAGGCCGAGGGCGTTGACGATCTGGAACGTGGCGACCTGCGTGGTGACACCCGGCACGAGCGTGGCGAGCAGGAACAGGTTGAGCACCGCCCCGCGCCCGACGAACGAGAACCGGTCGATCGCGTAGGCCGTGGCGGCGCCGATCAGGATCGTGCCGGCGATGGCCGCGACGAAGATGACGACCGTGTTGAGGAACCCCAGCGCCATGCCGCCGCGCGTGAACGCGGTGACGTAGTTGGTGAAGGTCCAGCTCTCGGGCAGCGCGAACGGGTTCGTCGCGAGGAACTCCTGACCGGTCTTGAACGAGCCGAACAGGATGAGGCCCAGCGGCAGCAGGGTCACGAGCGACGCCACGACGAGCGACGCGTACTTCAGCGTGCCGGTGATCGCGCGCGTCATGTCAGGTCCACCTCCCGCTCCGGGACGAGCCGCCGCTGCAGCCACGTCACCAGGAGCACGATCACGAGCAGCACGACCGCCATCGCGGACGCGAGGCCCACGGTGTTGCGGTTGAACGCCATCCAGATGGTGCGGATCACGAACGTCTCGGTGCCGTTGCCCCCGTTCGTCATGACGTACGGGATCTCGAACACCGACAGGGCACCGGAGATCGCGAGGATGAACGAGAGGCCGAGGATCGGGCGGATGGACGGCAGGATGATGTGCCAGAACTGGTGCCAGCGCGTGGCGCCGTCGATCTCGGCCGCCTCGTAGATCTCCCCGCTGATGGACGAGATGGCCCCGAGGAACATGACGAAGTTGAGGCCCATGTAGCGCCACACCGACACGGCCGCCAGCGAGTAGTTCGCGATCGCCGGGTCGCCGGTCCACTGCTGCACCAGGCTCTCGAGCCCCGCCGTCAGCAGGACCGTGTCGAGTCCGCCGCCCGGCTTGAGGAAGTTGAGGAAGATCAGGCCGATCGCGACGCCGTTGATGAGGTAGGGGAAGAACAGGATCCCCTTCCACAGGTTCTTCGCCCGGACCTTGAACGACAGGATCGTCGCGAAGTACAGCGCGAGCGCCATCTGCACGAACGAGGCCGCGAAGTAGTACAGCGACACGTAGAAGACCCGCACGTTGTCGGGGTCCGTGAAGACCTCGACGTAGTTGTCGGTCCCGACGACGTCCTTGACCTTGTCCAGCCCGTCCCAGTCGGTGACGGAGTAGAAGAACATGTTCGCCACCGGCACGTACGTGAGCAGCACGAGCAGCGCGAGCGGGACGAGCAGGAACAGGTAGGGCGTGAGCCGACGCGACCACGTGGACCCGCGGCCCGTACCGCCCGGCCTGCGCCGGGCGGTAC
>NZ_JBHUZW010000162.1:0-6740 GCF_042667215.1 Cellulomonas sp. NPDC057328
CCCCGGAAGGGTGCGGGCTTCGTCGTGCGTGGGCTGGTCCGGTCGGGCCGTGACGTGCGTCAGGCGGCCCGACCGGCCCGGATCACTTGAGGGTGACCGTGGCGCCGGCGCCCTCGAGCTGCGCCTTCGCCTTGTCGGCCGTCTCCTTGTTCGCGCCCTCGAGAACCGGCTTCGGCGCGCCGTCGACGAGGTCCTTGGCCTCCTTCAGGCCGAGGCTCGTGAGGGCACGCACCTCCTTGATGACCTGGATCTTCTTGTCACCGGCGGCCTCGAGGATGACGTCGAAGGAGTCCTTCTCCTCCTCGGCCGGGGCGTCGGCGGCGCCGCCGCCCGCGGGGGCGGCCACGGCCACGGCGGCCGGCGCGGCGGCGGTGACCTCGAAGACGTCCTCGAACGCCTTCACGAACTCGGAGAGCTCGATGAGCGTGAGCTCCTTGAACGCGTCGATGAGCTCGTCGGTGGTGAGCTTCGCCATGGTGGCGGTTCCTTCCGTTCTGACCCGTCGACCGGTGGTCGGCGACAGGGGGTGCTGGGGACTGCTGGGGAGCTGCGGGCTGAGCGTCGGGCTCAGGCAGCGGTGTCGGACGACTCCTCGCGCTTGGCGCGCAGGGCCTCGACGGTGCGCACGGCCTGCGAGGCAGGAGCCGTGAACAGGTACGCGGCCTGGTAGAGCTTGGCCTTCATCGCGCCGGCCGCCTTGGCCAGCAGCACCTCGCGGGACTCGAGGTCCGCGAGCTTGGTGATGTCCTCCGCGGTCAGCGGGCGGCCGTCGAGGACGCCCCCCTTGATGACCAGCGCAGGGTTCGCACGGGCGAAGTCACGCAGACCCTTGGCCGCCTCGACCGGGTCACCGGTGACGAAGGCGATCGCCGACGGGCCCGCGAGCCCGTCGTCGAGGCCCTCGAGGCCGGCTTCCTTGGCCGCGATCGCGGTCAGCGTGTTCTTCACCACGGCGTACTGAGCGTTCCCGCCGAGCGCCTTGCGCAGCGTCTTCAGCTGCGCGACGGTGAGCCCGCGGTACTCGGTCAGCACGGCCGCGTTGGAGGCACGGAAGCGCTCCGTGATCTCCGCGACGGCGGCTGCCTTGTCCGGCCTCGCCATGGCATTCCTTCCGATCAGGGTGCCGCCGGCGTGCCACCCCGGGAAACAGAAGAGCCCCGCGCAGGCGCGGGGCTCGGCAGGACGCGCACGTCGACCGGGCACGCGCCAGGGCACGTGCGGTCGGACGGGAGTCCGGTGAGTCTCGCCTGCGCAGGCCCCCGCTGTCGCGGAGCTTCGGCCGGTCCGACGAGCGGACCGACGACCGACGGTCTTGGGCCGGACCAGCGTACGGCACGGGCCCCGGCCGACCAAATCGCGGCGGCCGCACCGCGTCACGCCGCGCCGTGGGCCCCGAACGTGCACCAGTTGACGAACCCCGCGGGCGCGGCCCGGTCGACGTCCGCGCGGGCGGCGTGCAGCGCGCGCGCCATCGTCTCACCGGCCGCGAGCCCGCGGTGCAGCCCCCGCATGAGGTCGACCACCTCGACGTCGGGGACGGCCGCGATGCTCGCCACGACGCCGGCCGTGCCCCGCGCGAGCATGGCCGAGACGAAGCCCAGCACCTCGTCCCCCGCGTACGCGACGTCGGCGCCGGAGTGGCACGACGCCAGGACGAGCCGGCGCGGCGCCACCCCCGCCCGGTGCAGCTGCTGCACCGTCACGGGGCCGTCCGCGAGGACCAGCGACGAGAACATCGGGTTGTCGGCACGGGGCACGCCGTGGCACGCCAGGTGCGCGAGGTCGGCCGTCGCCAGCGACCGCAGGACGTCGGCCGTGCGGCTGCGCCCGGCGCCGAGGACCTGCGCGCGCGGGTGCACGAGGGCGAGGGCGTCGACCTCCTCCTGCGCGGCGGCCAGGCCCGGACCCGCGACGAGCACCGTGCCCCCCGTCCCCCCGCGGCGCGCCGCGGACGCCACCCAGGCCGTGGCCGCCGGGCTGAGCGCGACGGGGCCGTCGTGCAGTGCCGCCCACGGCACGCCGTGCAGCGGTCCGACGGGCACCACGACGAGCTCGTCGTGCCCCGCCACGCCGAGCGGGTCCAGGAGCCGCTCGCGCAGCGTGCGCAGGCGCAGCTCGGCGTTGGCCCGCGCCGCCGCGGCGGACGCGGGCGACCGGGGGTCCGCGAGCCGGCGCAGCGCGAAGACCAGCGCCCGCTGGGCCTCCGCCACCGGACCGACGGGACCGAGGTCGACGACGCGCGCGCCGCGCCGCGCCACGACGACGGCCACGTACCGCCCGTCGCACCGGCCCACCTCGACCAGCACGCGCCCGTCCAGGGCGGTCCGGACCGCCGACAGCGTGGGCGGTTCCCGCCAGTCGCCCACCACGTCGTCCACCGCGACGTCCACCGCGACGTCCGCCACGACGGACCCGGTGCCGCGCTCCGGGTCGCCGTCGACGGGCGCGCCGTCGGGCGGCGCCGCGGCCGTGCGGGTCGGGCCCGACGGGAACGGGTGCCACGGCTCGGCCCCCTCGGGCGCGGGGCCGTCGACGGGGGGCTCGACGGGCAGCCGCGCGAGGAGCGCCGCGGCGCGCGTCTGCTCCATCCATCGCAGCACCCGCGCGGGCGACCCCTCGCGCAGCAGCGCCGCGAGACCCATCTGCCCCAGCTCGGCGCCGTGCCCGGACGCGAGCGCGCGCAGCTCCATCGTCGGCAGCGTGCCCCTGTGCGCGGCGAGGTCGCGCAGGCCGGCACGCGCCTCCCGGACCGTGCGCGGCCCGTCGCCCGCCGCGCGCGCGGCCGTCGCCCGGGCCAGCCGTCCCCGGATGCGCAGCAGGAGAGGACCGTGCTCGGCGAGGCGCCCCGCTGTGCCGAGCGCGTCCCGCCCGGCTGCCGGCCGGCCCGTCGCGAGCGCCGCGCGGCCGGTCACGAGGTACGCCTCGACGGCGGCCGTGAGGTCGCCCGCGCGCTCGAGGCCCGCCGCGGCGCGGCGGACGGCCGGCACGTCGGCAGCCACGACGCGGTCGAGCGCGAGACGCGCCTGGACGTCGAGGACACGCGCCCGGTGTCGCCACGCGGCGCGGTGCTGGGTGCCGCTGCGGCGGGCGACCTCGGTGGCCAGCGCGTGCGCCCGCTCGGCGTCCCCGCTCTCCAGGTGCAGACGCGCGAGGCGCACCTGGGCCTCGACGGCCATCAGCCACACCCCGGCCCTGGTGAGCTCGTCGACCGCGGACTGCGCCGCCCGGACCGCCTCCGGCAGGAGCCGCAGGTCGGCCATCGCGTCCGCCAGCTCCACGTGGTACTCGCCCAGCGGCACGCCGGCCCGCGCGTAGGTCCGCGCGACCTCCTCGAACTCCGCCATCCCCTCGGTGAGGCGGCCGTCGTGGACCGTGATCCAGGCGCGCGTCTGCCGGGCCACGGCGGACGTGACCTGCCCGAGCCCCGCCGCGACGCGCACGGCCTCGGCCGACGACGCGAGGGCCTCGGCGTACGCGCCGCGCGCGGCCAGCACCAGCGCGAGGTTGTTCGCCACCCGGACGGCGACGTCGGGCGACCGGTGCGGGTCGGCGGCGATGCGCCGGTAGCGGTCCTCCGCGGCGCGCAGGTGCCCGACGTTGTGGTCGAGGACGGCGAGCTGCAGCTCGAGGTACGCGGCCAGGCCGGGAGACGCGGCGCCGTCCTGCGCGCGCCCGAGCGCCCGCAGGGCGAGCGAGACGTCGTTGCGGGCCGCGGAGACGCGTCCCCGCTCGAGCCGGACGGCGGCCCGTGCCCCGCGCACCTCCGCCTCGACGCCGGCCAGCTCGGCGCGGCGCGCGACGACGACGGCACGGTCGAGCAGGCGCTCCGCCTCGACGTGCTCCAGGCGGGCGCGGTGCACGGCGGCCAGCGCACGCAGCGCCAGCGCCAGCGCCGCCGGGGGCCCCTCGCGCTGCGCGCGATCCACCGCGGCGCGCACCGCCGGCTCGGCGTCCTGCGGGTCGGACGTCGCGAGGTCGACGAGACGACGCGCATGTATCACCCGGGCAGCGACGTCCTCCTGGTCGGTGGACGAGCGCGCGCCGAGGCGGCCGTGCGAGGCCACCGCACCACCCCCCCGCCGTCCCGCTCCCACGAAGGAGACCACTCGATGAGCACGTCCGACGGTACCGGCACCGACGCGCGACGCCCTGCGCCGCACGACGCGGGCCGCGAGCGCGCGAAGGTCCGCCAGCAGGTCACCGAGCTGGTGCGCACCGCCCGTGAGCCCGCCCTGCGGCGCCAGGCCCAGCGGTCGATCACCGCGCGCTACCGGGCGCGCTGCGACCGCACGCTCGAGCTCGTCACCGGGCGTGACGGGCACGACGTGCTGGTCGCCGCCCGTGAGGTCATCGTGACGCGGCAGACGTGGGAGGACACCGGCGCCCGGGCGTACCTGGAGATCCGGGGGCTGCGTCGCGCCGAGCTCGACGCACCGGGGGTGGACGACCGCATCGTGCTGCTGCGGACGGCGGACGCGGTGAGCGCGTCGGAGCTCGACGACACCGTCGCCGAGCTGCGGCTGCGCGGCTTCCCGGTGTCCCAGAACCAGGTGCTGCCGTGCGGCCCGATCATGAAGAACCTCGGCGGGCCGGCGCTCGCCGAGGCGCTGCCCCGCCCGCGGCACCGTCCCGGCGCCGACGCGCCGCACGTGGCCGTCGTGGACACGGGCATCGACGCGCGCGTGCGTCAGGACGGCTGGCTCGTCGACGTGCCGCGGCACGCCGACGGGCGCGACGCGAACGTCGACCCGCTCGACATCGACCCCGGGGACGGCTACCTGGACCTCTGCGCCGGTCACGGCACGTTCGTCGCCGGCGTCGTCGCGCAGGTCGCGCCGACCGCGCGGCTCACGGTGCACCGCGCGCTGCTCGGCGGCGGCGTGGGCACCGAGATCGACGTCGCCACCGCGATCGTGCGGGCCGCCGAGGAGGGCGCGGACGTCATCAACCTCTCCCTCGGCGCCTCGACGCTGTACGACCAGCCGTCGCTCGCCGTCGAGGCCGCGCTCGACCGGCTCGCGGAGATCGAGGCGGCGGAGGGGCGCGAGATCCTCGTCGTCGCCGCGGCCGGCAACGCCGGCGACACCCGACCGGTCTGGCCGGCCGCCTTCGCGCAGGTCGTGGCCGTCGCGGCGCTCACCGCCGAGCACCGCCCGGCGCCGTGGTCGAGCCACGGCTTCTGGGTCGACTGCTCGACCGTCGGCGAGGGCGTGCGGGCGCCCTTCGTCAAGGGCGTCGAGTCCTACGAGTTCACGGCGGAGCCCGACCGGTTCCCCCTCGACTCCTTCGCCCGCTGGAGCGGGACGTCGTTCGCCGCGCCGCAGGTGGCCGGCAAGGTCGCGGCCCTCATGGCCGAGCACCGCATCGGCGCGCGCGCCGCGTACGCCCGGCTGCGCGCCACCGGCACGGCGGTCCCGGACTACGGCCGGGCGCTGCGCATCCTGCCCGGGATGTGACAGGAGGGGACGATGCAGACAATCTGCTGCGATCGCGGGACGATGCGAGACGTGACGCACACGCCCGCACGACCGCGAGATCCCGGCCGCCGGCCACCGGTCCGGCGCGCACCCACCGGTGACGCGACGCTCACCGAGCTGGTCGGACGCGCCCTCGCCGGCGACGAGGCCGCGTGGACGGAGATCGTCCACCGGCACACCGCCCTCGTCCTGGCGCGCGTGCGCCAGTTCCGGCTCAGCCCGCCGCAGGCGGAGGACGTCGCCCAGACGGTGTGGCTGAACCTCCTCGAGCACCTGCGGGACCTGCGGGAGCCCGAGGCCCTGCCCGGCTGGATCTCGACCGCGACGCGGCACGAGTGCATCCGGGTCACGACGCTCGCGCGGCGCAGCGTCCCCGTCGACCCCACGACCGGACGCCTCGACGCGCAGGACGACGCCGACCTCGACGGGGAGCTGGTCCGCAGCGAGCGGCACCGCGCGCTGCGGGCCGCGCTCGAGGAGCTGCCGGAGCACCAGCGGCGCCTCCTCCTGCTGCTCAGCACCGACCCGCCGCCCAGCTACCAGGAGGTGTCCGCGCTGCTGGGCATCCCGATCGGCTCCATCGGGCCGACACGCCAGCGCGGCCTGGCACGGCTGCGCCGGACCGCGGCGATCTCGAGCTACCTCACGGGCCCCGGCGGGCCCGCCCTCGGCGAAGGAGGCCGCGATGTCCTGGCACTCGGATGACCACGACACCCCGGCGGGCGACGGCTGCGTCGCCTGGACCGACGACGAGCGGCTCTCCGCCGCCCTGGGCGAGGCCGTCCGCGAGTCGGAGCTCGCGGACCGCGTGACGGCGGCCGGGCGGACCGCGTTCGAGGCGCACCGCGCCCTCTCCGCCGCCGACGACCTCAGCCTCGAGCTCTTCCTGCTGACGCTCGTGCACGACTCGGCGCTCGTCGGCGGGCCCGCCGGCGTGCGCGACCGCTCGGGCAGCACGTCGCGGACCCTCGTCTTCGAGGGCGACGGCGTGGGCGTCGAGGTCGAGCTGCAGGAGGGTCGGTTCGAGGGTCAGCTGGTGCCCGCGCAGCGCGGACGCGTCACCGTCCGCCGCCCGGAGGGCGACGTGGCGGTCGTCGAGACCGACGAGGTGGGCTGGTTCCACGTCGACGCGCGCCCCACGGGCCCGGTGCGGCTCGTGTGCGAGTCCGCCGCCGGGACGTGCGTGACCCAGTGGCTGTCCTGGTGACGGGCCACCCGGCGGGCACCGCCTGACCGTCCCCGGACGCACGACGGCCCGGCACC
>NZ_JBHUZW010000163.1:0-6634 GCF_042667215.1 Cellulomonas sp. NPDC057328
GTCGTCGCGACCGCCCGCACCCGCGCGCCGGGGACCCGCCGCCGTGCGCCGCGTCAGACGGGCACGGACAGGCCCTGCAGCCAGTCGCGCCAGCCGGGCTCCTCGCGCCGCACCACGTCCGCGGCGTCGGGCGAGAACAGGAACGCCCGCACGCTCGCCGCGGCCTTCCCGTCGTCCTCGGCGTAGACGGCCGCGGTGAGCATGCCCGGCACCGGCGCGGTGAGCCGGACCAGCGCGTGCCGCTCGCCGAGCTGCACGACCGTGCCGGTGACGCCGCGCGCGTCGACCGTCGCGCCCTCGGCGTGCAGGCCGAGCGCGTCGCGCAGCGTCGACCAGAGCGTCACGGCGTCGCCGGGGTGGGTGGCGGAGACCTCCATCTGCGTCGCCTCCTGGCCGGCGAAGTCCGCGAGGTACAGCCGCAGGACGTCGAACGACGGCCGCCACGCGGGGCCCATGCCGTCCCACCACTCCTGCTCCCAGTCGGCGCCGGTGCCGAAGCCGCTGCTGGTGACGCGCACGACGCACGTGCCGCCCGAGCGCGCCTCGACGACGAACTCCGACGTGAGCGGGCTGAGCGCGTCCTGGTCCACGCCCATGAGCGCGGCCCAGTCCTCCTCGTAGACGAGGCGGTGCGGCGGCTCCCACCGGGTGACGTGGCCGTCGGAGCCCATGTCCGGGCCCATGGAGAAGTGCAGGGACCCGCCCTCGCGCTCCTCCAGCTGCGTCGGCAGGAACCACGCGCTCATGCCCGCGGCGGTGGCGACGGCCTGCCACACCTGCTCGGGGGTGCCGGGCACCTCGACGCTGAACTCCAGGCGGTACGGGACGTGCGGTGCGGTGCTCATGGTCCCTCCTCGGGGACGGGGTGGGCGGCGACGACGAGCCGGTGCGGGCGCCCGTCGTCGTGGTGGTAGCGCGCGGCCAGGTCGAGCACCGCGGCGGTGAGGTCGTCGGCGAAGGCGGCCCGGTCGGCGGCGGACCGGAAGCCGATCCGCGTGTCGATCGTCAGGGTCGGCAGGCGCCCCCCGGACGTGCTCGCGCGGCGCGCCAGGGCGCCTACCTCGCGGACGAGCCGGCCGGCGAGCGCGACGAGGTAGCGGGCCGACAGGTGGTCCGCGGTGGCGTCGGGGTCGGCGGCCGACGCGCTGACGGCGGCCGGCGACACGACGTACGACGCCGCCGACGCCTCGAGCACCCGCTCGGTGATGCCGCCGTGCCGGCGCTCCTCCGCCAGCCGGACGAGGCCGTGCGCCTCGAGCGTGCGCAGGTGGTAGTTGACCTTCTGCCGCGCGATGCCGACGCGTGCGGCGAGCCCGGCGGCCGACGCCGGGACCGCGAGCTCCGTGAGCAGGCGGGCCCGGACCGGGTCGAGCGCGGCCGCGGCCGCGTCGGCGTCCTCGATGACCTCGACGTCGTGCATGTCTCCACCGTGGCCCTGACAACAAAAGTTGTCAAGGGGTGTGGCGGTCCTGGCCCGGGCGGGATCAGGGACCGGTGACGACGGCGGCGGTCACGGTGCCGGCGGTGCCGTCGACCGTCACGAGCGCGCCGTCCCGCAGGGTCGTCGTCGCGCAGGGCACGCCCAGCACGGCCGGTATCCCGCGCTCGCGGGCCACGATCGCCGCGTGCGACAGCACCCCGCCGGTCTCGGTGACGACGGCGGCGGCGACCCGCAGCAGGGGCGTCCAGCCGGGGTCGGTCCAGGGGCAGACGAGGACGTCGCCCGGGCGGACGCGGGCGACGTCGGACGGGCCGCGGACGACGCGGGCGGGGCCGGTCGCGGAGCCGGCGCTGCCGGGCGTGCCGACGAGCACGGCGGACGTCGCCTCCGACCCGGACGAGGCGTCCGCGGCGGACGACGCCCCGTCCGCGCCGGTCGCCGCGCGGGCGGACGCCGGTCGCGGGAGCTCCGCCGTCACCGGCCGCGCCTGGAGCAGCCAGGTCGTGCCGTCGACGACGGCCCACTCGACGTCCTGGGCGCCGCCCAGCACGGCCGCGGCGCGTCCCCCCAGCGCGGCGAGGCGGGCGACGGCGGCGTCGTCGAGCGTCGGCCGGGACCGGTCGGGCGCGGGCACGTCGCGGGTCACGAGCCGCCCGCCGTGCCGGTCGGTGCGCGTGCGCTTGTCGCCGAGGGTGCGGGTGACGGTGCCGGTCGGCCCGACGTCGTAGGCGTCCGGCGTCACGGTGCCGCCGACGACGCCCGTGCCGAGCCCCCAGGACGCCTCGACCCGCGTCGTCCCCCGCCCGTCCGGCGTGAACATCACGCCGGACACCTCGGCGTCGAGCTGGCGCTGCACGAGGACGCCCATCAGCGGCCGCGCGCCCGCCCCGGCGCCCGTCGCCGCCCGGTAGGCGACGGCCCGCGCGGAGTGCAGGGACGCCCAGCACGTGCGCACGGCGTCGACGACCTCGTCGACGCCCCGCACCGCCAGCACGGTCGCGTACTGGCCGGCCGCCGAGGCGCCGACCGCGTCCTCGTCGGCGGCCGAGGACCGCACGGCCACCGTCCCGCCGAGCGCCTCCAGCGCGCGGGCGAGAGCGTCCCGCAGCCGCGGGGGCACGTCGTCGGCGCTGTGGTCGACGCCGTGGTCGTCGTGCCGGCCGGTGCCGACCGGCACGACGAAGCCGTCGGGGACGGGCAGGCCGGCGCGGGTCAGTGCGCCGAGGGCGGCGGCCTTGCCGCCGCAGGTCGCGCGGACGGCGTCCGCGAGCGGCACGAGCACGCCTTCTCCTCAACACCACGTTGACAACGATCCGTTGACTATGGACCCTCGGAGCATGGGTGGCAAGGACGCGCAGGACCGGGCGGCACGCGAGGACCAGGGGCGTGCGCGCCACGAGGCGGAGGCACGCGCGCGGCTGCTGCGCGCCGGGGGCGACCGGCTGGCCGAGCGCCCGTGGCAGCGCGCACCCGTCCCGCCGTCGGCCGTCGACCTCGCGCACCTCGCGCTGTGGCGCTCCGCGGAGCTCGAGCCCGCCGACGTCCTCGCGGCCCTCGCACTCGTCCCGGCGGCGCGCGCCGAGGTCGACGCCCTCGAGAGCGCCCTCCTGTTCGTCGCGCGCGGCGCCGGCCTGACGTGGGCGCAGATCGCCGACGCGACCGGGTTCAACTCCCCGCAGGCCTGCCAGCAGCACCACACCCGGGTGGCGGGCCGCCGCGGGGCCGCGTCGTGACCCGCGCGTCGGCGCCCGACCTGCTCGTCCTGCACGCCGTCCGCCTCACCGGGTTCGCGGACGTGCCCACGCTCGCACGGCGCTTCGCCCTCGACCCGGCAGCGACCCGCGAGACGCTCCTCGACGGCGAGGCGCGCGGCTGGGTGACGCACACCGAGTTCGCCGGCCTGGGCGGGTGGTCCCTCACCGAGCGGGGCCGCGCCGAGGACGAGCGCCTGCTCGCCGCCGAGCTGGCCGACGCCGGCGGGGAGGACGAGGTCCGCGACGTCCACCGCGCCTTCCTGCCGCTCAACGCCCGGCTGCGGCAGGCGTGCACCGACTGGCAGCTGCGGCCCACCGCCGGCGACCGGCTGGCGCCCAACGACCACGCCGACGCCGCGTGGGACGCGCGCGTCCTCGCCGAGCTCGGTGCGGTCGAGGACGGCCTGGCGCCGCTCGCCGACCGGCTCGCGGCCGTGCTCGTGCGGTTCGCCGGCTACCACGGGCGGTTCGCGGCGGCCCGGCGCCGGGCCGCCGCCGGGGAGACGGCGTGGGTCGACGGGAGCGACGTCGACTCGTGCCACCGTGTGTGGTTCGAGCTGCACGAGGACCTCGTCGCGACGCTGGGGCTCCGGCGCGGCCCGTCCGCCTGACCGCGTCAGCCGGCGGCCACGTGGAAGACGGGCCAGCCGATCTCGGTCCGCCACGCCGCCGGGTCCGGGGTGTCCCGCGGGCCGACGGCGTACGTCTCGCGCACCGGGCCGGACACGGCGAGCGCGTTGGCGACCACCCACGCGCCGAGCTCCCCGTACGTGACCTGGATGTCGTCGTGCTGGCCGACGTGGGTGGCGACGGCCAGCTCGACGGCCGGCAGGGTCACCGGGTGCACGCGGCCGACGCGTGCGGGCCGGTCCGTCGGCCGGTACACCAGCACGTGCCCGCGGCCGTGCGTGAACAGCGCGTCGTCGTACAGCCCGCCGGGGGCGCCGGTGGGCCGCTCGACGACGGCGTCCAGCTCCGCCGTCGCGCCGGAGTACCAGGCGAGGACGTCGTCGTGCGCCACGTCGCCCTCGACCGCCGCGACCGTGGTCGCGGGCACGGTGCGCACCTCGACGTGCAGCGGCGGCGGCTCCGGCGCCAGCAGCCGGCGCAGCGACGTGACGGCGGCGCGGGTCCGGGCGAGCTCGTGCTCGAGGCGCTGCAGGTGCTCGGCCACGAGGCGGGCGCGGGTCGTCGGGTCGGGGGTGCGCAGGATGCGGCGCACGTCCGCGAGGGGGACGTCCAGCTCGCGCAGGCGGTGGACGACCTGCGCGGTCGGGATCTGGTCGGGGCTGTACCAGCGGTAGCCGGTCGTGTCGTCGACCGTGGCCGGCTCGAGCAGGCCCGCGTCGTGGTAGCGGCGCAGCGTCCGCACGCTCAGGTGGGTGAGGCGGGAGAACTCGCCGATGGCCAGCACGGCGCCATCGTGCACCCTCCCCCGGGGAGAGGGTCCAGCGCTTGCGCCTCCCCGCGCGGGAGCACGCACGGTCGACCCATGACCGCACCGACCCGCATCCCGCCCACCGAGCTCCCTGCCACGATCCGCGGCTACCTCGCTGCGCACGAGGCCCGGGACGTCGACACCGCGCTGCGCGCGTTCGCCCCGACGGCCGTGGTCGTCGACGACGGCGCCACCTACCGCGGCACCGAGGAGGTCCGCCGGTTCCTCTCCCGCGCGGGCACCGAGTACCGGTACACGACCGAGCTCCTGGGCGCCGAGCGCGTCGACGGCACGCACTGGGTCGCGACGCACCGCCTCGAGGGGGACTTCCCCGGCGGGGTCGTCGACCTCGCCTACCGCTTCACGATGGAGGGCGACCTCGTCGCGGAGCTGGTCATCGCGCCGTGACGCCGGGCGGCGACCGTCAGCCCTCCGCGCTCGGCAGGCTGTGCCAGGTGTCGTAGGCGACGGCGGCCGCCGCCTCGGCGTCGCCGGCGGCGCACAGCCGGATCAGCTCGTCGTGCTGGGTGACCGAGGCGCGGCCGTCCTGCGAGCCGAACCGCAGCCGCTCCGCGCGGCGCACCAGCGGCGTGAACAGCTCCAGCACCGTCTCGAGCGCGCGGTTGTCGGCGAGCCGCACCAGCACGGCGTGCAGCTCGTCGTCGGCGCGCAGGGCCCCCTCGACGTCGTCGGCCGCGACGGCGGCCGCGAACCGGCGGTTCGCGTCGCGCATCGCGGTCACGTCCGTGTCGGACAGGGTCGGGACGGCCTCGCGCGCCGCCAGCTCGTGCATCGCCGCGACGACGTCCCGCGCGTCCCGGGTGCCGCGGACGTCCAGCGGGCTCACGACGGTCGACCGGCCGGGCTGGGCCACGACGAGCCCGCCCTGCGCGAGGCGCAGCAGCGCCTCGCGGACCGGCGTCCGGCTGACGCCCAGCCAGACCGCCAGCTCGTGGTCCCGCAGCTGCTCCCCGGGGGCGAACGTGCCGTCGACGATCGCGTTGCGCAGGCGGCGGTAGACGTCGTCGCGCAGGAGGCTGCGGTCGACGCCGGGGTCGGACGGGGGGATCGGCACGGGTCGGGACCTCTCCTGGGTGCGGGGCGCCGGGCGGGGGCGGCGTCGACTCTTGTCAGCGTATCGCGCTGCATGCAATATATCGCATACCGTGAGCGTTGCAGCGGGAGCACGGTACGGCCGGGCGGCAGAGCGTCGCCCGTGGAGAGAGAGGACAGACCGATGACCAGCAGCAGCACGCTCGAGCCCCGCACCGACGCCCGCCCCACGGTGGTGCTCGTGCACGGGGCCTTCGCCGACTCGTCGAGCTGGAACGGCGTGGTCGCCGAGCTCCGGCGCCACGGCTACCCCGTGGTGGCGGTGGCCAACCCGCTCCGGTCCCTCCAGGGCGACGCGGAGCTCCTGCGCGCCGTCCTCGACGACGTCGACGGGCCGATCGTCCTCGCCGGCCACTCCTACGGCGGCAGCGTCATGAGCGAGGCGGCGCACGGGCACCCCGGGGTGACGGCCCTGGTGTACGTCGCGAGCTTCCTGCTCGAGGAGGGGGAGAGCACGGGTGACCTCGCCGGACGCTTCCCCGGCAACGAGCTCGGCTCGGCGCTGCGCCCGGTGCCCGTCCCCGGCCCGGACGGCCGGACCGTCGACGACCTGTACATCGAGCAGGAGAAGTTCCACCCCGTCTTCGCGGCGGACGTGCCGGCGGACGTCGCCGCGCTGATGGCCGTCACCCAGCGGCCGATCATCGGCGACGCGCTGGCGGACAAGGCGACGAGGGCCGCGTGGCGGACGATCCCGTCCTGGACCCTCGTCACGCTCCAGGACCTCGCGGTCCCCGCCGAGGCCCAGCGCTTCATGGCCGAGCGCGCGTCGTCGCACGCCGTGGAGGTGGACGCCTCGCACGCGGTGACCGTCTCCCGGCCGGACGTCGTCGCCCGCCTGATCGACGACGCCGCGCGCGCCACGGCCTGACCCCGCGACACCCCGCC
>NZ_JBHUZW010000164.1:0-6613 GCF_042667215.1 Cellulomonas sp. NPDC057328
ACCGGGAGCTCCCGGGCGGCGGCCGTCGTCGTGCGTCGTCGTCCCGGGCGTCAGAGCCCGGAGTAGGAGTGCTTGCCGTCGACCAGCAGGTTGATGACGGTGAAGTTCGCGAGCACGACCGCGTACCCGACGTAGACGAAGTAGGCGGCGCGGCGCCCGCTCCACCCGCGCGTGGTGCGGGCGTGCAGGTAGGCGGCGTAGACGACCCACGCGACGAACGTGCCGACCTCCTTGGGGTCCCAGCCCCAGTAGCGACCCCAGGCGTGCTCCGCCCAGATGGCGCCGCCGATGAGCGTGAACGTCCAGAGCACGAACGCCACGGCGTTGAGGCGGAACGACAGCGCCTCGAGCCGGCGGGCGTCGGGCACCTGCTCGAGCCACGCGAACCGCGGACCGGTGACGGCGAGCGGCGCGAGCCACCGGCGCAGGCCGTCGCCGCCGCGCCACGGCGTCGTCAGGTGCGAGCGGCCGGTCGCGCGCGCGTCCCGCAGGACCTGGAGCACGGCGGTGCCGAACGCGACGGTGAACACGCCGGTCGCGAGGATGGCCACGCCGACGTGCAGGACGAGCCAGTAGCTCTGCAGCGCCGGCTGCACCTCGTCGGCCTGCACGTGGAACACGAGGAGCGCGAGCGCGAGGCCGAGCACCGCGATGCCCATGACGAGCACGCCGAGGAACGCGATGGTCCGCCGGCGCTGCACGACGGCGAGGACGGCGACCGCGACGAGCACGCCGACGACCGCGAACTCGTACATGTTCGCCGTGGGCCAGCGGCCCGCCGCGAGACCGCGCGTCACGACGCCGGCGAGCAGGATGACGAGCCCCACGAGCGTCGTCGACCGCGCGATCCCCTCGGCGCGGGAGCGCCCCGCCGGGGTCGCCGCGGCCGGTGCGGCGGCGTCGGCCGCCACGGGTGCCCCGCCCGCGGCGACGAGCTCCCGCGCGCGCGGCGCGGTCGCCCGCTGCGCGGCCTCCGCGACGCGCGACAGCTCGATCGTCCACGCGACGAGCGCGAACGTGAACGCCGTCGTCGCCCCCCACACGAGCAGGTCGCTGACCTGCGCCAGGGTCTGCTGGTCCATCACACGCCTCCGGGTCCGGGCGCCGGGTCCGGCACCTCGTCGTCGCGGTCGGGTCGGTTCTCGGGGGCGCCGGTCGTCGAGCCGGTCGTCGTGCCGGTCGTCGTGCCGGTCGTCGAGCCGGTCGTCGAGCCGGTCGTCGTGCCGGTCGTCGAGCCGGTCGTCGAGCCGGTCGTCGTGCGCGTCGCCGGACGCCCGAGCACCTCGGCGAGCACCCGGTCGAGCTCGGGCTGCAGGCCCACGTCGTCCCCCCGGGCGAGGCCCGCGGCGTCGACCACTGTACCGGCGGGCCCGTCGCCGCCCGCCGGCGCGAGCCGCAGCCAGAGCCGCCGCCGCGGCGCGAACAGGGACGCGGCGAGGCCGAGGAACGCGAGCACGGCGAACACCAGGACGCCGAGCAGCGCGGGGTCGTGCCGCAGGTCGAGGGCGACGAACCGCGGCAGTCCCTCGAAGGTGAGCGTCCCGAGCCCGCCGGGCAGGTCGACCGTCTCGCCCGGGCGCACGTACAGCGTCACGTCCTCGCCGGCGTCGTCGGTGACCTTCTCCATGCGCGACTCGTCGAGCCGGTACACGTTCTGCGGGACGCCCGTGTCCAGACCGAGGTTCCCGCGCCACACCGACAGCACGAGCATCGGGTCCGTCGGCTGCGGGTCGGCGGAGCGCCACCAGCCCGGCACCCACTCCTCCGCGGTCGGCAGCAGGTACCCCACGAGGCCGACCTGGTCCTGCCCCGCCGACACGTCGGGCACCTTGACGACGCCGCGCGACGTGTAGACCTCGTCCTCGGGCAGGAACGGCACGGCCCCGGCGAACGCGACCTCGCCCGCGGCGTCGCGCACCGTCACCTGCGGCGCGTAGCCGTTGCCCTGCAGGTACACCTTGGCGCCGCCGGCGGTGACGGGGTGGTTCACCTTGATGGTGCGCTCCTGCGGCTCCTCGCCCGGCTCCGTCACCGTGACGTGCGCGGTGAAGTCGCGCGACTGCAGGGTCTGCGGGTCGAACCGCGACTCGAACTCGTCGAGGCGCAGCGTGAACGGCTCGAGGTCGGCGGGGTCGAACGCGGCGCCGCGCTCGAACGTGTCGTAGCCGGCCTGCACGTTCGCGAAGCCGGTGCCCTGCACGACGATCGCCTGCCCGCGGAAGTGCAGCAGCTGCCCCGTCGCGACGCTGACGAGCAGCCCGACGAGCGCCAGGTGGAACAGCAGGTTGCCGGTCTCGCGCAGGTAGCCGCGCTCGGCGGAGACGGACCACGTGCCGGCGCCCTCGTCGTGCACGTCGACCCGGTACGACGGGACGAACGGCAGCCACGACGCCCCGCGGCGCAGCACCGCGGCGGCACGCTCCCCCACGGCCCGCGGCGCGTCGGCGGACGTGCCCTCCCCGCGTGCGGGGAACCGCGCGAGCCGGCGCGGCGTGCGCGGCGGGCGCCCGCGCAGGGCCGCGAGGTGCACGCGCGTGCGCGGCAGGATGCAGCCGACCAGCGAGACGAACAGCAGCAGGTAGATCGCGCTGAACCAGACGGACGTGTAGACGTCGAAGAAGCCGAGCCGGTCGAGCCACCGACCGGCGCCCGGGTGCTCGTCGAGGTACTCGGCGACGGCGGCGGGGTCCTGCGGCCGCTGCGGGAACACCGTGCCGGGCACGGCCGCGACGGCCAGCAGCATGAGCAGCAGCAGCGCGACGCGCATGCTGGTCAGCTGCCGCCAGGCCCAGCGCAGCCAGCCGACGAGGCCGAGCGCCGGCAGGCCGGGGTCGGGCGCACCGGGGCGCGGCGGGGTGGCGGGCGCGGCGGCGACGTCGCCCCGCGTGAACGCGTCGTCGAGCCCCTCGGGGCGGTAGGTCACCACGTCGGCCTCACAGCACCGGGACGAAGGGGTCGGCGCCCGTCAGGACGCCCTGGAGCCACGCGGACCACGTGCCCCACACGCCCGTGACGAGCGCGAGGCCGAGGACGACCAGCACGCCGCCGCCGACGCGGCGGACCGCGAGGCGGTGCCGGCGGAGCCACCCGAGCAGGCGGTCGGAGCGCTGCAGCCCGAGCGCGACGAGCACGAACGGCAGGCCGAGGCCCACGCAGAACACCGCCGCGAGCAGCGCGCCGCGGCCGGCGGACCCGCCGGTCAGCGAGAGCGTGAGGATGGCGGCGAGCGTCGGGCCGATGCACGGGGTCCAGCCGATGCCGAACGCGACGCCCAGCAGCGGCGCGCCCCACAGGCCGGCGCGCGGCGCGAGGCGCAGGCGCCGCTCCCCCTGCGCGAACGGCACCAGGCCCAGGAACGCCAGGCCCATCACGACGGTGACGCCGCCGAGCACCCGGCCGACGGGCTCCTGCCACTGCCACAGCAGCGCGCCGAGCGAGCCGGCGAGGGCCCCGAATGCGACGAACACGAGCGAGAACCCGACCACGAACAGCGTCACGCCGAGCAGCACGCGGCGGCGGGCGACGCGGTCGTCGGCGTCGTCCGCGGCCGGGGTGGCGACGGGCACGGCGTGCGCGACAGGCACGGCATGCGCGACGGGCACCGCGGGGGCGGCGGCCACGGTCGGCACCGCCGTCGGCGCCGGCACGGCGGGTGCGGCGGCGCCGCGGCCGAGCGTCACGACGTCCGTCGCGTCGACGACGCCGAGCGCGCGCGACCGCCGGTCGCCGGCCGAGCCGCCGGGCGCGCCCGCGAGCCCGCCCAGCAGGCCCAGGTACCCGGGGACCAGCGGCAGCACGCACGGCGACGCGAACGCGACGACGCCGGCCAGCAGCGCGACCGGCACGGCGAGCAGCAGCGAGCCGCTCGCGACGGCGGCGCCGAGGTCCGCGGCGGCGGTCACGGCGTCGCCGTGCCCGTCGGGTCGGGCGTGGCCGTCGACCCGGGGATGGCCGTCGACCCGGGGGCGGCCGTCGACGCCCCGGCGCCGTCGGTGCCGCCACCCTCCGCGAGCAGCTCGTCGACGAGCGAGCGCAGCGTCGAGCCGTCCGCGAGGCCGAGCACGCGCGCGGCGACGCGACCCTCGCGGTCGAGGAGGACGGTCGTCGGCACGGCGCTGACCGGGACGACGCCCTGGAGCGCGGCGACGGCCGACCCCTCGGTGTCGGCGATGCTCGGGTACGGGATCGCGAACTCCCGCTGGAACGCCTGCGCCGCACCCGCCGCGTCGCGGACGTTGACGCCGAGCACGTGCACGCCGCGGCCGGCGTAGTCGGTGGCGAGGGCGGCGAGGTCGGGCGCCTCGGCGCGGCACGGCGGGCAGGCGGCGTACCAGGTGTTGAGGACGACGACGTCCCCGCGCCACGCGGCGACGTCCTGCGCCGTGCCCTCGTAGTCGGTGCCCGCGAGCGCGAGCGGCTCGGTGCGGTCGCCCACCGCCCACGCCGTCGTCGAGCCGTCGCCCGACTGGTAGCCCTGGCCGACGACGTCCTCGGGCGCCGCGGGGTCCTCGGCGCCGGTGCCGCAGCCCGCGAGCAGCGCCGTCGCGAGCGCGGCGACGGCCGCGACGCCGCGGACCGTGCGGCGCGCGGTGCGGCCGGCGCGACGCGGCGCGCGGGTGGCGTCGGCGCGCACGTCAGGCCCCCGCGACCGTCGAGGCGCCGGGCAGGAGGGACGCGGCGGGCTCGGAGTACCCGACCGCGACGAGGCGGTCGCCGGAGAAACGCAGCGTGGTCAGCGACGCGAGCGCGCACTGGCGCCGGCGGGGGTCGTGCCACAGGCGGCGGCCCTCGAGCGCGAGGCGGGTGACCCAGATGGGCAGCTGGTGGCTGACGAGCACGGCCTCGTGGCCGCGGGCCGAGTCGCGGGCGGCCTGCACGGCGGCGGTCATGCGCGCGACCTGCACGGTGTACGCCTCGCCCCACGACGGGCGGAACGGGTTGCGCAGGTGCGGCCAGTGCTCGGGGTGGCGCAGCGAGCCGTCGCCGACGCCGAACGTCCTGCCCTGGAAGTGGTTCTCGGCCTCGATGACGCGCTCGTCGGTGACGACGTCGAGCCCGAACGCGGCGGCGATCGGGGCGGCCGTCTCCTGCGCGCGCTGGAGCGGGGACGCGACCACGGTGACGACGTCGCGACGCGGGGCGCCCTCGTCGCCGGCGAGCGTGCGGGCCACGAGCTCGGCCATCGCGGTGCCGCGCTCCGAGAGGCGGTAGCCGGGGAGGCGCCCGTAGAGCACGCCGGAGGGGTTGTGGACCTCGCCGTGCCGCATCAGGTGCACCGTCGTGTCGACCATGTGCCCAGTGTCGCAAACCAACCCGGATGCACCGCCCCCGCGCGGCGTGCGGTGCGCCACGTCGGGCGGCCGTCAGGCGGCGGGCGGGGCGGCCGTCAGGCGGCGGGCGCGGGGTCCTCGGCCTCGGCGCGCGCCTGCGTGCAGTCGGGCGAGCGCAGGTGGTCGACGACGACCTGCATGGCGTCGCCGAGCGCGGCGAGCTGCGCGTCGGTCAGCCGGTCGACGAGGTGCGCGCGCACCGACGCGACGTGCCCGGGCGCCGCCGCGACGAGCACGTCCCAGCCGTGCTCGGTCATGACGCAGTTGACGCCGCGGGCGTCGCAGCGCGCCTGCTCGCGGCGCACGATGCCGGCGCGCTCGAGCCGTGCGACGGTGTGGGTGAGGCGGCTGCGCGAGTGCGCGAGGTCGCCCGCGAGCTCGGACATGCGCAGGGTGCGTCCCTCGGCCTCGGAGAGGCGCACGAGGATCTCGTACTCGGCGAGGGACAGGCCGCTCGTGGCGTCGAGCTCGCGGCCGAGGGCGTCGAGGAGGAGGGCCGCGCCGTCGCGCCAGGCGCGCCAGTGCCGCTGCTGCTCCTCGGTGAGCCACCGGACCTCGTCGGCGGGCCGGGGGTCCTTCGGGGTGCTGCTGGTCACGTCGTCCTCCCCTCTTGCCTTCGGTGGCACGAGTGTAGTAGAAATCTCAACCAACAGGTACTTGATGATTCAACGAACCACGGAGGTCCCCATGACCGCGCTCCCCACCGGCCTGTCCACCGGCACCTGGGCCGTCGACGCCTCGCACTCGGAGGCGTCCTTCACCGTCCGCCACGCCGGCATCTCGAAGGTGCGCGGCACCGTGGCGATCACGTCGGGCACGCTGACGGTCGGCGAGGACGTCGAGTCGTCCTCCGTCGTCGTCACGCTCGACCCCTCCACCGTCACCACGGGTGACGCGAACCGCGACGGCCACCTCAAGAGCGGCGACTTCTTCGACGTCGAGACGCACGGCGAGTGGTCGTTCACGTCCACGGCCGTCCGCGGCGCCGGCTCCGACTACGTCATCGAGGGCGACCTCACCATCCACGGCGTGACGCAGCGCGTCGAGCTCGAGACCGTCTTCAACGGCTCGGCCGTCGACCCGTTCGGCAACACGCGCGCCGGGTTCGAGGCGTCGGTGACCATCTCGCGCAAGGACTACGGCCTCACGTGGAACGCGGCGCTCGAGGCCGGCGGCGTGCTCGTCGCCGACAAGGTCAAGATCGACCTCGACGTCTCGGCCATCAAGCAGGGCTGACGCAGCACCTGCACACCCACCGCGGGGCGCGACCGGTCCGGTCGCTG
>NZ_JBHUZW010000165.1:0-6571 GCF_042667215.1 Cellulomonas sp. NPDC057328
TACGTGGCCTCCGGGCCCGGGCGGCATCGGCTGGGCCGGGCCGGACGAGCGCTGGAGAGCACGAAGGCCCGGAGAGCGCCAGGACCCTGGACAGCACGAAGGCCCGGACCGTGCGGTCCGGGCCTTCGTGGGGTCGGTGGTGCGCCGTGGCGCCTGGCTCAGGAGAGAGCCCGTGCCCCCGAGCCGTGCTCGGCGTGGAGGCGGTCGGTCTCGTCCTGCACATGCGTCGCGACGGTGGCGAACTTGGGTGCGTGCTCGCGCGCGTGGTGCGCGCAGAACAGCAGCTCGCCGACCGGGAGCACGACGCGGACGTACGCCTGCGCGCCGCAGCGGTCGCAGCGGTCGGCAGCCGTCAGCGGGGCCGTGTTGTCGATGGTCGTCCCTGTCACGTTTCCATACAACCATCCGGACCGCGGAACCATGTCCCGGAGCGGCCGAGGTTCGCCCACCGCGTACAAGATCGTGACGTGGCGTCACACGATCGTGACGTGCGCCACGGCCGGGACCTGGGCCGTGCGGGGAACCGGCATGGTGCCGCGGCTCTGTCAGCGGCCCCGGCTACCATCGCGGCGTGACGACGACCTCCTCCACCCCCGGCTACACCGCACGGCACCTCTCGGTGCTCGAGGGCCTGGAGGCGGTGCGCAAGCGCCCCGGCATGTACATCGGCACGACCGACAGCCGCGGCCTCATGCACTGCCTGTGGGAGATCATCGACAACTCCGTCGACGAGGCCCTCGGCGGCCACGGCGACCGCATCGAGATCGTCCTGCACGCCGACTCGTCCGTCGAGGTGCGCGACAACGGCCGCGGCGTGCCGGTCGACGTGGAGCCGAAGACGGGGCTCACCGGCGTCGAGGTCGTCTTCACCAAGCTGCACGCCGGCGGCAAGTTCGGCGGCGGGTCGTACGCGGCGTCGGGCGGTCTGCACGGCGTCGGCGCGTCCGTCGTGAACGCGCTGTCGGCGCGGCTCGACGTCGAGGTCGACCGCCACGGCCGCACGCACCGGATGAGCTTCCACCGCGGCGAGCCGGGTGTGTTCGACGACAGCGCCGGCGTGAGCCCGGAGTCGCCGTTCGAGCCGTTCGTCTCGGGGTCCGAGCTCGCCGTCGTCGGCAAGGTCGCGAAGGCGCGGACCGGCACCCGGGTGCGCTACTGGGCCGACCGCCAGATCTTCCTGCCGTCCGCGGTGTTCTCGTACGACGAGCTCGTCACGCGCGCCCGCCAGACCAGCTTCCTCGTGCCCGGCCTCGCGCTGACCGTCCGGGACGAGCGCGGCATCCCCGGCACGCCGGGCGAGCACGGCCCGCACGAGGAGACGTTCCTGCACGAGGGCGGCGTCGTCGACTTCGTCGACCACCTCGCGCCCGACGCGCCGGTCACGGACGTGTGGCACCTGACCGGCGAGGGCAGTTTCACGGAGACGGTGCCGGTCCTCGACGAGCGCGGGCACATGACGCCGCAGGAGGTGTCCCGCACGTGCGAGGTCGACGTCGCGGTGCGCTGGGGCACCGGCTACGCGACCGAGGTCCGCAGCTTCGTCAACATCATCGCGACGCCCAAGGGCGGTACGCACCTCGCCGGCTTCGAGGCCGCGCTGCTCAAGACGCTGCGCGCGCAGGTGACCGCCAACGCGCGGCGGCTCAAGGTGTCGGCCAAGGACTCGTCCGAGCGGATCGAGAAGGAGGACGTGCTCGCCGGGCTCACCGCCGTCGTCACGGTCCGGCTCGCCGAGCCGCAGTTCGAGGGCCAGACCAAGGAGGTCCTCGGCACCGCGCCCGTGCGCGGCATCGTGGCGCGTGTCGTCGAGCAGGAGCTCACGTCCCTGCTCACCTCGACGAAGCGGGAGCACAAGGCGCACTCCGCGGCGCTGCTGGACAAGGTCGTGGGCGAGATGCGCGCCCGCATCTCGGCGCGCAAGCAGAAGGAGATCTCCCGCCGCAAGACGGCGCTGGAGTCGTCGTCGCTGCCCGCGAAGCTCGCCGACTGCCGCATCGACGACGTCGAGCGCAGCGAGCTCTTCATCGTCGAGGGCGACAGCGCGCTCGGCACCGCGAAGCTCGCGCGCAGCTCCGACTACCAGGCGCTGCTGCCGATCCGCGGCAAGATCCTCAACGTCCAGAAGGCGTCCGTGGGCGACATGCTCAAGAACGCCGAGTGCGCGTCGATCATCCAGGTCATCGGTGCGGGCTCCGGCCGCACGTTCGACCTGGAGGCGGCCCGCTACGGCAAGGTCGTGCTCATGACCGACGCCGACGTCGACGGCGCCCACATCCGCACGCTGCTGCTCACGCTGTTCTTCCGCTACATGCGCCCGCTCGTGGAGGAGGGACGCGTGTACGCGGCGGTGCCGCCGCTGCACCGCGTCGAGGTGATCGGCGCCGGCTCCCGCAAGAACGAGTACCTCTACACGTACTCGGAGGCGGAGCTGACGGCGACCCTGAAGAAGCTCGACCGTGCGGGCCGGCGGTACAAGGACGACATCCAGCGGTACAAGGGCCTCGGCGAGATGGATGCCGACCAGCTCGCGGAGACCACCATGGACCCGCGGCACCGCACGCTCCGCCGCGTGACGGTCGAGGGCGCCCAGCGCGCGGAGGAGATCTTCGAGCTCCTGATGGGCTCGGACGTCGCACCGCGCAAGGACTTCATCGTGGCCGGCGCGAACGCGTTGGACCGCTCGCGCATCGACGCCTGACGCCGCGCCCGGCGGCGCCGGACAAACCGCTGGCAGCGCGGCCCGTCGGGACGGCAGGGTGGGGCGCATGAGCGAGACGACCGACGTGGTGACCCCGACGGCGCGCGACGGGGCGGTGCCGGCCCCGCCCCTGGCCCCCGTCGCGGAGCGCGCCGCCCCGCCCGCCGTCCTGGCGGCGCCGCCGGCGGACCTGGGCCTGACGTGGCGCCCCCTCACGGTGGACGACGCCGCCGACCTCACCGCGCTGGTGCAGCTGGTCGAGGAGGCCGACGGGCAGCCGTTCCGGACGTCCACCGAGGAGGTGGTCGAGGAGCTGTCGGCGCAGTGGCGCGACCTGCCCCGCGACACGCTCGTCGGGCTCGACGGCACGGGCGCGATGCGCGCGTGGGCACAGGTCGACACCGCACCGGGCGACACGAACCTCGTCCGCGCGTTCGTCTCCGGCGGCGTGCACCCGCTGTGGCGGGGGCGGGGCGTCGGCCGGGCGCTCGTCGCGTGGCTCGAGGGCCGTGCGCGCCAGGTGCTCGCGGCGTCCGGCAAGGACGTGCCGGCGCGGATCGCCGCCTACCTCGAGGACTCCGCACCGGCGAGCGCGCGCGTGTACGAGGCGGCGGGCTTCACGCCGATCCGCTACTACACGGAGATGCGGCGGTCGCTGCGCGCGGACCTGCCGGACGTGCCGGCGATCGACGGCGTGCGCGTGGTCCCGTGGTCGCCGGAGCTCGACGACGCGGTGCGCCTCGCGCACAACGCGGCGTTCGCCGACCACTGGGGGAGCGAGCCGCGCACGGCCGAGCAGTGGCGCGCCAACCGCGCGATGTTCGCGCCCGCGTGGAGCGTCGTGGCGCTGACGGACGACGACGAGGTCGTGGGCTACGCGACGTCCGGCCGGTACGAGCACGACTGGGAGGTCGCCGGGTACAGCTCCGGCTACACCGAGCTGCTCGGCGTGCGCCGCGAGTGGCGCGGCCGCGGGGTCGCGGTGGCCCTGCTCGCCGCGGTGATGCGCGCGTACGCCGCCGACGGCGTGGAGTACGCCGAGCTGGGCGTCGACACGGCGAACCCGTCCGGCGCGCACGGGCTGTACGCGCGGCTCGGCTACGAGGTGGTGCACTCGTCGACGATGTGGTCGATCGAGCTGTGACGTCGGCGACGTGACCGGCACGCACCCGCCCGGGACGCCCGGGCGGGTGCGTGCGGACGTTAGGGTCTGTGGACATGACCAGCGTGCTCGACCTGCAGGCCGTGACGATCCGCCGGGGGACGACGACGATCCTCGACGACCTGTCCTGGCAGGTGCGCGAGGGCGAGCGCTGGGTCGTCCTCGGCCGCAACGGCGCCGGCAAGACGACGCTGCTGCAGGTGGCGTCGGGACGCATGCACCCCACCCGCGGCACGGCGACGCTGCTGGGCTCGCGCCTCGGTGCGACGGACGTCTTCGAGCTGCGACCGCGCATCGGGCTCTCGAGCGCGGCGCTGGCGGACCGGATCCCGTCGGGCGAGACGGTCAAGGACGTGGTGCTGACGGCCGCCTACGGCGTGACGGGGCGGTGGCGCGAGGCCTACGAGGAGCTCGACGAGACGCGCGCGAACGACCTGCTCGCCGCGTTCGGCGTGGCGCACCTCGCCGCACGGTTCTTCGGGACGCTCTCGGAGGGCGAGCGCAAGCGCGTGCAGATCGCGCGCTCGCTCATGAGCGACCCGGAGCTGCTGCTGCTCGACGAGCCCGCGGCCGGCCTCGACCTCGGCGGCCGCGAGGAGCTCGTCGGGGCGCTGGCCGAGCTCGCGCGCGACCCGCGGTCGCCGGCGCTCGTGCTGGTCACGCACCACGTGGAGGAGATCCCGCCGGGCTTCACGCACCTGCTGCTGCTGCGGGCCGGCAAGGCGTTCGCCGCGGGGCCGATCGACGAGGTGCTGACGGCGGAGAACCTGTCGGGCACGTTCGACGTGCCGCTGCGGCTCGAGCACGGCGACGGCCGGTGGACGGCGCACGCCTCGACCCGGGCGTCGTCGAGCGCGCACTGACACGCACGCCGTGGGCCGCTCCCGGCCCGCTGCGCCACGAGTTCGCAAAGACGTGGCATAGGATCGTCACACGGACCGACGGCGGACGACCTGCGGAGGTGGCGGCATGGGCTGGCTGTGGTGGGTCGGCGGAGCGCTCCTGCTCGGCGTGCTGGAGATGATCTCGCTCGACCTCGTCCTCATCATGTTCGCCGGCGGTGCGCTCGCCGGGGGCGTGGCCTACGCGCTCGGCGCTCCGCTGGTGGTGCAGTTCGTCGTGGCCGCCGTGACGGCCGTCGTCCTGCTGCTCCTGCTGCGCCCGTGGCTGCTGCGCCACCTGCGCTCACGCGTCGACCTGCCGGAGACGAACGCCGCGGCGCTCGTCGGCCGGCCCGCCGTGGTCGTCACGGACGTCGACGGCTTCACGGGTCGCGTCAAGCTCGCCGGCGAGGTCTGGTCCGCCCGGACCGCCGACGGCACGGCGCTGCCGGCGGGTGCCCCGGTGCTCGTGATCCGCATCGACGGGGCCACCGCGGTGGTCGCCGCCACGGCGCCCGCACCGCGTACCGACGGGCCGCCCGCCACCGGCGCTGCGCCCGCCTGAACCACCCGGTCCGGGGCCACCGGGCCGTCCTCGCCGCCGTGACGGCGGCACGACTCGCGGAGGTCACATGACCGACACCAGCCCGGGGCAGATCGCCCTGATCGTCGTCCTCGGCCTCGTCCTGCTCTTCGTGATCGTCGCGCTCGTGCGTGCCGTGCGGATCGTGCCGCAGGCCGTCGCCGTCATCGTCGAGCGGCTCGGGCGCTACAACCGGACCCTGGACGCCGGCCTGCACCTGCTCATCCCGTTCGTCGACCGGGTGCGGGCCAGCGTCGACCTCCGTGAGCAGGTCGTGTCGTTCCCGCCGCAGCCGGTGATCACGTCCGACAACCTGGTCGTGAGCATCGACACCGTCATCTACTTCCAGGTGACGAGCCCCAAGGACGCGGTGTACGAGATCGCGAACTACATCACGGGCATCGAGCAGCTCACCGTCACGACGCTGCGCAACGTCATCGGGTCCATGGACCTCGAGCAGACCCTGACGAGCCGCGACCAGATCAACGGCCAGCTGCGCGGCGTGCTCGACGAGGCGACCGGCAAGTGGGGCATCCGCGTCAACCGCGTCGAGCTCAAGGCCATCGACCCGCCCGCGTCGGTGCAGGGCTCGATGGAGCAGCAGATGCGCGCCGAGCGGGACCGCCGCGCGGCGATCCTCACCGCGGAGGGCGTCAAGCAGTCGCAGATCCTCACGGCCGAGGGCGAGAAGCAGTCGGCGATCCTGCGGGCCGAGGGCGACGCGCAGTCCGCGATCCTGCGGGCCGAGGGTGAGGCGCGCGCGATCCTCCAGGTCTTCGACGCGGTGCACCGCGGCGACGCCGACCCGAAGCTGCTGGCCTACCAGTACCTGCAGACGCTGCCGAAGATCGCGTCCAGCCCGTCGAACAAGATGTGGTTCCTGCCCGCCGAGCTGAGCGGCGCGCTGGGGTGGCTCTCCAAGGGGTTCACGGGCCACGGCGACGGGGGCGGCGACGAGTACGTGACGCGGCCGGCGGGCAGCTCTCCGCTCGGCGCGGAGGACCTGCCGCCGGCGTCGCTGACCGACCCCGGGGAGGCGCTCGCGGAGGCGCGACGCGAGTCGGCGGCGGCGACGGCGGACGCGACGAGCGCCGGCACCCTCGCGGGTGCACCGTTCGACCCGACGGTCGAGCGCGGGCAGCGCCCGGGCGTCGACCGGCCCTCGCCGTCGGCCGCGGCGACGCCCGAGCCGTCGACGGGCCAGCAGCCCGAGCCGCCCACGGCCGGCTCCTGACACCGGGCGGCCC
>NZ_JBHUZW010000166.1:0-6551 GCF_042667215.1 Cellulomonas sp. NPDC057328
GGTCCTCGACGTGGTCGAGGACGACGCCGGCGGCCGGCGCGTGCGCAGGGCGAGCGGCGACCGCAGCCACCCGTCCAACGGCGGGCGGCTGTGCACCAAGGGCGCGACGAGCGCCGACATGCTCGCCGCGGGCGGCCGGCTGTCGTCCGCGCTGGTGCGCACCGAGCGGGGGGCCGAACCGGCGCCGGTGCCGCTCGACGACGCGATCGCCACCGTCGCCCGCCGGCTGCGCGAGGTGGTCGACACGCGCGGCCCGGACGCGGTCGCGCTGTACGTGTCGGGGCAGATGAGCATCGAGGCGCAGTACCTCGCGAACAAGCTCGCCAAGGGGTACCTGCGCACCAACCGGATCGAGTCGAACTCGCGCCTGTGCATGGCCAGCGCCGGCACCGGCTACAAGCTCTCGCTCGGCGCGGACGGGCCGCCGGGGTCGTACGAGGACCTCGACCACGCCGACGTGTTCCTCGTCATCGGCGCGAACATGGCCGACTGCCACCCGATCCTGTTCCTGCGGCTGCTCGACCGCGTCAAGGCGGGCGCGAAGCTCATCGTCGTCGACCCGCGCCGCACCGCGACGGCCGAGAAGGCGGACCTGTTCCTCCAGGTGCGTCCCGGGTCCGACCTCGCGCTGCTCAACGGCCTGCTGCACCTGCTCGTCGAGGCGGGCGCGGTCGACGACGCGTTCGTCGCCGAGCACACCGAGGGCTGGGACGCGATGCCCGCGTTCCTCGCCGACTACCCGCCCGACGTCGTCGAGACGCTCACGGGCGTGCCCGCCGCCGACCTGCGCGCCGCCGCCGCGCTCATCGCCGGCGCCGGGAGCTGGGTCTCGTGCTGGACCATGGGCCTGAACCAGTCGACGCACGGCACGTGGAGCACGAACGCGCTGGTCAACCTGCACCTGGCCACGGGCGCGATCTGCCGGCGGGGGAGCGGGCCGTTCTCGCTGACGGGGCAGCCCAACGCCATGGGTGGGCGCGAGATGGGGTACATGGGGCCCGGCCTGCCGGGGCAGCGCTCGGTCCTCGACCCCGCCGACCGCGCGTTCGTCGAGGACCTGTGGGACCTGCCGCCGGGCACGCTGCACACCGACGGCGTGGGCACCGGCACGATCGACATGTTCCGGCGGATGGCCGACGGCGAGATCGCGGCGTGCTGGGTGATCTGCACGAACCCCGTCGCGTCCGTCGCCAACCGGCGCACGGTCATCGAGGGTCTCGAGCGCGCGGAGCTCGTGATCACGCAGGACGTGTTCGCCGACACGGAGACGAACGCCTACGCCGACGTCGTCCTGCCCGCCGCGCTGTGGTCCGAGGCCGACGGCGTCATGGTGAACAGCGAGCGCACCATGACGCTCGCGCGCCGCGCGCTCGACCCGCCCGGCGACGCGCTGCCCGACTGGCAGCTGATCGCGCGCGTGGCGACCGCCATGGGCTTCGACGGCTTCGCGTACGCGAGTGCGGAGGAGGTCTTCGAGGAGATCCGCCGCAGCACGAACCCGCGGACCGGCTACGACCTGCGCGGCGTCAGCCACGAGCGCCTGCGCCACGGCCCCGTGCAGTGGCCGGCCGCGCCGGACGGGCCCGCCCGCAACCCCGTGCGGTACCGCAACGACGGCGTGCACCAGCCGCTGCACGTGCGCCCCGACGGCACCCGCCCCCGGCTCGTGTTCCCCACGCCGAGCGGGCGCGCCGTGTTCCACGCCCGCCCGCACCTCGACCCCGCCGAGATGCCGGACGACGACTACCCGTTCGTCCTGACGACCGGCCGCGTGCAGCACCAGTGGCACACCCTCACGAAGACCGGCAAGGTGCCCGCGCTCAACCGCCTGAACCCCGGCCCGTTCGTCGAGGTGCACCCCGACGACGCCGCGCGGCTCGGCCTGGTCGCCGGTGCGTCCGCCGAGGTCGCGTCGCGGCGCGGGCGCGCCGTGCTGCCCGTCGTCGTCACCGACCGGGTGCGCCCCGGCACCCTGTTCGCGCCGTTCCACTGGAACGACCTGTTCGGGGAGTACCTGTCCGTCAACGCCGTGACGAACGACGCCGTCGACCCCTTGTCGTTCCAGCCCGAGCTCAAGGCGTGCGCCGTGACCCTCACACTCGTGGCCGCGCCGGAGGCGGACGCGGCTGCTCCCGCGGCCGACGTCGCCGCCCCCGACCCGGCCGGAACGGCCGACGACCGGACGGACGACGACCGGACGCACGACGCCGCCGGGGCGACCACCGCACCGACCCTCGACGGGCCCGCCACCATGCAGGCGCTGGCTGCCGCCCTCGGCCTCGAGGACGTCGGCCCGCCGACCCTCGGCCCCGACGAGCAGCGCTACCTCGCGGGCTTCCTCGCCGGCCTCGGGCGGGGCACCCCCGGCACCCCGGTGCTGCCGCCCACCGCACCCCTCGACGGCCCCGCCGCCCTGTGGGTCGACGGCGTCCTCGCCGGCATGTTCTCCCGCGCGCCCGGAGGGGCGCGCCCGCCGGCCGCCGCCGCCGCGCCGGCGCGCGAGCTCGTCGTGCTGTGGGCGTCGCAGACGGGCACCGCCGAGGACCTCGCCACGCAGGTCGCTGCCCGCGTCGCGGCCGCGACCGGACGCACCCCCCGCGTCGTCGCCATGGACGACGCCCTCGACCGGCTCCCGCGCCGCGCCGACGTCGTCCTCGTCACCAGCACGACCGGCGACGGCGACGCACCCGACAACGGCAGCGCCCTCTGGGAGCTGCTCGCCGACCCCGCGGCGCCGTCCTTCGACGGCGCCCGCTACGCCGTGCTCGCGCTCGGCGACCCGGCCTACGACCAGTTCTGCGGCCACGGGCGCCGGCTCGACGGGCGCCTCGCCGAGCTCGGCGGCCGGCGCCTGGTCGAGCGGCTCGACCGTGAGCCCGGGGACGACGACGCGGTCGCCGGCTGGCTCGACGCGCTGGTCGCGGCGCTCGCGGACGACGGGCGCACGGCCCCCGACGGGACCGCGGCCTCCGCCGTCCCCGCGCCGGCCGCGGCCGATGCGACCGGACCCGTGCCCTCCGGTGCACCGCAGGGGCGTGCACCGGCCTGCACGGACACCGTCGGCGTCCCGGGGCCGGTCGCACCGGCGCACGCGACCCGCACGCAGCCGGGTCGCGCGCGGCTCGTGGCGAACCGCCGCCTGGGCGCGCCGGGGTCCGGCAAGGAGGTGCGCGAGCTCGTCCTCGACACGAGCGGCAGCCCGCTGCCCGTCCCGTACCGCGCGGGTGACGCGCTCGGCGTGCGGCCGGTCAACGCGCCCGGCCTCGTCGCGGAGTGGCTCGCGGTCACCGGGCTGGACGCGGGCGCGGACGTCGTCGTCGACGGCGCACCGCTCCCGCTGGCGGACGCCCTGCGCACCGAGCTCGACGTCACCCGCCCGTCCACGGCGCTGCTGCGGTTCCTCGCCGACCGCACGGGCGACGCGGACCTGCGGCGCCTGCTGCGCCCCGACAACCGGAACGACCTCGCGAAGTGGCTGTGGGGCCGCCAGACCGTGGACGTCGTCGCGGAGCTGGGTGCGCGCGCCGGCGCCCAGGAGTGGGTCGACGTGCTGAAGCGGCTGCAGCCGCGGCAGTACTCCATCGCGTCGAGCCCGCTCGTCGACCCGCACCGGGTGCGCCTGACGGTGTCGGTCGTGCGGTACGCCGGCCCGGGCGGCGCCGCCCGCACCGGGGTGTGCTCGGCGTACCTCGCCGACGCGCCGGACGGCGCGGAGGTCGCCGTGCACGTGCAGCCCTCGGCCCACTTCCACCTGCCCGATGACGGCGCCGCACCGGTGGTCATGATCGGCCCCGGCACGGGCGTCGCGCCGTTCGTCGGCTTCCTCGCCGAACGACGGGCGCGCGGCGACCGCGGCGCGAGCTGGCTCTTCTTCGGCGAGCAGCACGCCGCCACCGACTTCTGGTACCGCGAGGAGCTCGACGCGCTGCGCGCGGACGGCGTCCTCACGCGGCTCGACACCGCGTTCTCGCGCGACCAGCGCGCGAAGGTCTACGTGCAGGACCGGATGCGCGAGCAGGGGCCGCAGCTGTGGTCCTGGCTCGAGCGCGGCGCCCACGTGTACGTGTGCGGCGACGCCTCCCGCATGGCCAAGGACGTGGACGCCGCGCTGCGGGAGGTCGTCGTGCGGCACGGCGGCCTGACCCCCGACGACGCCGCCGCCTACGTCAAGCGCCTCGCCGAGCAGCGCCGCTACGCGCGCGACGTGTACTGACGTGGGAACTGCAGGACGGTCGTCGTGTAACCGGCGTGTGAGCGGAATGTTTCGGCGCGAGCCGCGCCTTTCCATCGCCACGAAGAGATTCCATCCGGTCACCCAGGAGGGTGTTCACCGCGGGTTCGTGCCGATAGGGTCAGAATGTCCCGCTCGGCAGGTGAAAGACAAAAGGGGGAATGGCCGTGATGCGCATGACCACGACAGGAGAGACCGCCACGTCGACGACCGGGACGGCGACCGGACGACTGCGGTCGCGCGTGCGCCGTCGCCTGGCCCAGGCCATGGTGGCAATGGTGCTCGCCACGGGGATCGGCGTCGTCGCCGCCCCACCCGCCTCCGCCGCTCCGAACCTGACGCCGCCCCAGTGCAACGGGCTGGTCCAGAAGCGGTTCGACTGGGGCTGGGTGCTGTGGACGGGGTGGCGGGCGAAGAGCTACAGCGGGCGGATCTACTACGAGTACACGGTGACCCACTACCCGATCCTCGGTGAGGGCGGTGACGTGAGCTACGGGTCCTGCTGGGCGTGACCGCACCGGCCTCCCGGTCCGCCCGTCGGCCGGGGGCGTCGATGACGTGACGCGAGCGTCCACCGGGGGTGGTGCGGGAGAGAATTCCGCACCACCCCGGCGGCAGGGAATGAATGCGATCTCTCGCGCTTCCGAGAAATGCAGAGCCGCGCCTCGGCGTGGGGTGGTCGATACCGTTGAGCACATGGTCCGACGTCGTTCTCGCGCCTGAGTCGCGCGTGTCCGCGAGAAATGACGTTCGTCGTCGCCGGTCGGCTGCCCGCTCAGGCGACCGTGACGTCGACGCGGTGGTACCCGGTGGCGCCGTCGGGCACGACACCCTGCGGCACCCCCGTCTGCGGGCCGTCGGGGTCGGACGCCCGCACGTGCAGCCGGTGGGCGCCGGCCGTGGCGCCGGGCCACGTCCAGCGCCACTGGCGCCACGTGTCGACGCCGCCGTCGCCGGCGAGCTCGGCGTTCTCCCACGGGCCGTCGTCGACGCGGACCTGCACGCCCGTGATGCCGCGGTGCTGCGCCCACGCGGTCCCCGCGACCACCACGTCCCCGGCCGGGACGGTGCTGCCGCTGCGCGGGACGTCGATGCGGGACTGCGTCTTCACAGGTCCGCGCGCCGACCAGCCGCGCCGGGTCCAGTACGCCTCGGCGCGGTCGAAGCGTGTGACCTCGAGCTCGGTCACCCACTTGGTCGCCGACACGTACCCGTAGAGGCCCGGCACGACGAGCCGCACGGGGAACCCGTGCTCGGGCGGCAGGGGAGCGCCGTCCATCGCGACCGCGAGCAGCGCGGCACGGTCGTCGGTGAGGGCCTCGATCGGCGTCGACGCGGTGAAGCCGTCGACGCTGCGCGACAGCACCATGTCGGCGTCGGCGGTGGGACGGGCGCGGGCGAGCACCTCGCGGACGGGCAGCCCGAGCCAGCGCTGGTTGCCCACGAGGGCGCCGCCGACGGGGTTGGAGACGCACGCGAGGGTCACCCAGGCCTCGACGAGGTCGGACGCGAGGAGCTCGTCCCACGTCAGCTCGACCTCCTGCTCGACGAGGCCGTGCACGCGCAGCCGCCACGTCGACGGGTCCACCTGCGGCACGACCAGCGCGGTGTCGATCCGGTAGAACGTCGCCGGCGGGGTCGCCCACGGTTCCGCGCCGTCGACGTCGACCTGCACGTCGGCCGGGGGAGCCGGCGCCGGGCGCGCGGGCGCGGGCAGCCGCACCGCCTCGCGCACGGCCTGGACGCCGCGACCGGCCGCGCCGGCCGCCCGCCCGACGGCGAGGGCGACCACGCCCGCCGCGGTGGCGAGGGACGCCGCGAGCAGGAAGCCGCGCCGCGTGGCGGCCGGACCGGCCGGCAACGGGCTCGGGGCCGCCGTGGGCGGCGGCACGCGACGCAGGAGGGCGCGCAGGACGAGGAGCCCGGCCAGGGCACCCGCGACGCTCGGCACGGGGGCGAGCAGCCCGGCGTCGGGGCGTGTCGTCGCCGCGACGCCGGCGAGGCCCCCGAGCGCCACCACGAGCACCGCCCCCGACGACCACCGCCGCCGCGCGAGCACGCCCGCGAGCGCCGCCAGGAGGGCGAGCACCACGGCCTGCCCGACCGCCAGCGCGACCTTGTCGGCCGTGCCGAAGGCGGTGACCGCCCAGTCCTTGAGCCACGCCGGCGTGAGGTCGACGAACGCCGCCCCGACGGCGACGAGCGGGTCCGACGACGCGCCGGTGACGGCGGCCACGAGCGCGCCGACCCCGACGGTGACGGCGCCCGCGGCGACGCCGGCCGCGGCGGCCGCGAGCGTCGCCCGCCGCTCCGCACCGGG
>NZ_JBHUZW010000167.1:0-6512 GCF_042667215.1 Cellulomonas sp. NPDC057328
CAGCGCGCACGCTGCACGCGGGGCCCGGCGTCGGGGTGTGACGACGGGACGTGTCGACCGGGTGTGCCGACCGGGCGTGCCCCCGGCCGGGTCGACCCGGTCAGGCGGCCGCGACCTTGCGCGGACGCCCGCGCCCCCGCTTGGTGGGCACGACCACACCGCCGACGAAGACCTGACCGCCCCAGACCCCCCAGGGCTCGGCCCGCTCGACGGCGCCGGCCAGGCAGCCCTCGATGAGCGGGCACGTGGCGCACAGGGCCTTGGCCCGCTCCACGTCGGCCTGACGCTCGGCGAACCACAGCTCGGGGTCGTTCGACCGGCACGGGATGAGATCGGCGACCATGCGGTCGAACTGCCGGCGGTCGTCCGTCGTCGCGGTGCTGCCGGTGGGCCACGGGCCGGATCCGCCGTGGTCCACGGTGTCGAGCAGCGTCGTGAGCCGCACGATGTCCTCCTGGTGTCCTCATGGGTGAGCTGTGGTGCGTCGAGGTCGGATCGACGGGGCCGCTCACCCCGGCAGGAGCCGGAGAAATGAGAAGGCCGCGGATCCGAGTTCGGACTCCGCGGCCGTCACGCCGTGCGCGTGGGGCTTACAGAGTCCTGTGTCGCAGATCGATGCCGGACGTCGCGATGCGCCGACGGGCGGCGGGCGTCCCGGCAGCGGGCACACGACCGCCACGGAAGGTCTCAGCGGTGGGTGCGAGGGTCTGCACGTACGCGCACGTCACGTCGGCGAAGCCGGTCATCGTCATGCTCTCCATCTCTGCACCCACCTCCTTCCGGGCTCGGGTCCCGCCTCTTCGGCAGCACCTCGCGATCAAGGACGTGACCACACTAGGGGGGCGGCGTCGGGCGTCACAAGGAATTAAAAGGAAGTCGTCCGAAGAAGTTCCGGCGGGCGGCTGCGGCGCCGGGAATGCCCGGCCGCACGCCCTCGGTCAGCGGCGCGGCGTGCGTCCTCGGCCGGCGAGCACGTCCTCGCCGGCGACGACCCGCAGCAGGTCCGGTCCGTACTCCCGCAGGCGCGTCTGCCCCAGGCCGTGCACGCGCTGCAGCTCCGCCGGGCCGGTCGGCATCGCGGCGGCCAGCGCCTCCAGCGCCACGTCGGGCAGCACGCGGAACGCCGGGACGCCGCGCTCCGCCGCGACACCCGCGCGCCAGGCCCGGAGCCGGTCGAGCACGGCACGGTCGGTCTCACCGGTCGTCGCACCGGCGCCGCCGGACCGACCGGCGTCGGCCGTGCCGCCGGGGCGACCGGCACCGGGGCGGCTTCCGCCGGCGACCCACGCGCGGACGTCCGCGGCGGACGCGCGCCCGCCCCGGCCGCCCTCCCCCGCCCACAGGCCGTCGAGGAAGCGCGAGCGGCGCCGGCCGGCGCGCGAGCCCGGCGTGCGCGCCGCGGCGTACGACAGCTCGAGGTGACGGCGGGCGCGGGTGACGCCCACGTAGAGCAGCCGGCGCTCCTCGGCCACGGCGGCGTCCGTCTGCGCGAGCGAGATCGGCATGAGGCCCTCGCTCATGCCCACGAGGAAGACCGCGTCCCACTCGAGGCCCTTGGCGGCGTGCAGCGACGCGAGCGTGACACCGTCGACCGTCGGCGCGTGCTGGGCGGCCGCACGCTCGTCGAGCTCGGCGACGAGGTCGACGAGCGTGGCGCCGGGGCGCGCGGCCGCGAGGTCGTCGGCCAGGCCGACCAGTGCCTGCATCGCGTCCCACCGCTCGCGCGCGGCTCCGCGCGCCGCCGGCGGCGCCGGTGCCCAGCCGGCCGACGTCAGCACGTCGCGGGCCGTCTCGCCCAGCGGCACGCCCGGGTCGGCCGCGCGGGCGCCGCCGCGCAGGAGGACGAGCGCGTCGCGGACGTCGCGCCGGGAGAAGAAGCGTTCGCCACCGCGCACCTGGTAGCCGACGCCCGCGGCCGCGAGCGCCTGCTCGAACGCCTCCGCCTGCACGTTGGTCCGGTACAGCACGGCGATCTCGCTGGCCGGCACGCCCGACGCGATGAGCCGCGCCGCGCGGGCGGCGACGCCGGCGGCCTCCGCCTCGTCGTCGTCGTACGCCGTGAACCGCACGGGGGGCCCGTCGGGCAGCTGCGCCACGAGGTGCAGGGGTGCCGGGTCGCCGGGCCGCCGCGTGGCCGTCAGCACCCGGTTGGCGAGCCCCACCACCTGCGGCGTCGAGCGGTAGTCGCGCACGAGCCGCACCACCGTCGCCCGCGGGTGCCGGCGCGTGAACGTCATGAGGTGGTGCGGGCTGGCCCCGGCGAACGAGTAGATCGTCTGGCTGGGGTCGCCCACGACGCACAGGTCGTGCCGGCCGCCGAGCCACTGGTCGAGCAGGTGCTGCTGCAGCGGGCTGACGTCCTGGTACTCGTCCACGACGAGGTGGCGGTACTGCGCGCGGACCTCGTCGGCGACCTCGCCGCGCTGCGCCAGCATCGCGGCGAGCAGCAGGAGCACGTCCTCGAAGTCGATGACCCCGCGCTCGGCCTTCACGTCCTCGTACGCGGTGAGCATGCGCGCGACGGCCTGCGGCTCCTGGCCGGCGGGCGTCGGGCGGCGCACCGCCTCGGCCGCGCGCTGGTAGTCCTCGGCGGTGACGAGCGAGACCTTGGCCCACTCGATCTCCGACGAGAGGTCGCGCACCGAGACCCGGTCCACCGAGACGCCCACCCGGCGTCCCGCCTCCGCCACGATCGGCGCCTTCTGCTCGAGCAGCCGCGGCGGCGCACCGCCCACGACCCGCGGCCAGAAGTGCCCGAGCTGGCGCAGGGCGGCCGCGTGGAACGTGCGCGCCTGCACGCCGGCCGCGCCGAGGTCGCGCAGCCGCACGCGCATCTCCCCCGCGGCACGGGCGGTGAAGGTCACCGCCAGCACGGACGCCGGCCGGTAGACCCCCGTGCGCACGCCGTACGCGATGCGGTGCGTGATCGCCCGCGTCTTGCCGGTCCCCGCGCCGGCGAGCACGCAGACGGGCCCCGTGAGGGCGGTGGCGACCGCGCGCTGCTCGGGGTCCAGCGCGTCGAGGAGGGCGTCGGCGGACATCGCTCCCAGTGTCGCAGCCGCCACCGACAGGTCGGCGACCGGCACGTGGCGGCCCGGGTGGTGGCGCTCGTCACGGGCGGCGCGCGCCGGGGTACGCCCCTCGCGAACGTGGGCGGTCGCGGGCCGCCGCGGCTCGGCGTGCGTCGGTGCCGCGTGGCACGCTGCGGTCATGAGCGAGACGACGCCGGCCCCGGGCACCGTGACGATGTACTCCACGACGTGGTGCGGGTACTGCCACCGGCTGAAGAAGCAGATGGACTCCGCCGGCATCGCCTACGACGTGGTCGACATCGAGCAGCAGCCCGACGCCGCGGCGTTCGTCGAGTCCGTCAACGGCGGCAACCGCACCGTGCCGACGGTCCTCTTCCCCGACGGCTCCGCCGCGACCAACCCGTCGCTCGCGGAGGTCAGGGCGCGCCTGGCCGTCTGACGCCCGGTCGTCGACCGGCCCGGTCCGCGGCTCGGTCGTCGACCGGCCCGGTCCGCGGCTCGGTCGTCGACCGGCCCGGTCCGCGGCTCGGTCGTCGACCGGCCCGGTCGGCGGATCGGTCGCCGGCCGGCCTGGTGGGCCGCTCAGTCGTCGACGGGCCCGCCGAACCACTCCTCGACGAGGGCGCGGGCGATCGACGCGCGCCCCGGCAGCAGCAGCGTGCCCGCGCGCACGTCGGCGGTCAGCTCGGCGCGCGTGTACCAGCGCGCCGCGGCCATCTCCTCGCCGTCGACCGTGATGTCCGTGCGCACGGCGTGCGCGCGGTAGCCGAGCATGAGCGAGCCGGGGAACGGCCACGGCTGGCTGCCCCGGTACTCGACGCGGTCGACGACGACGTCGGTCTCCTCGCGGACCTCGCGCCGCACCGCCTGCTCCGCCGACTCCCCCGCCTCGACGAACCCGGCGAGGGTCGAGTACCGCCCCTCGGGCCACGTCGCCGCGTGCCCGAGCAGCAGTCGGTCGGCGTCGTCGACGACCGCCATGATGACCGCCGGGTCGGTGCGCGGGTAGTGCTCGGAGCCGTCGACGTCGCACACGCGGGACCAGCCGGCCTGCGCGACGCGCGTCGGCGCGCCGCAGCGGGGGCACCGCGGGTGCCGGTCGTGCCACGCGTCGAGCGCGACGGCCGTGGTCGCGAGGCCCGCGTCGCGGGCGTCGAGCGCCGCGCCGACGACGCGCAGCGACGTCCAGCCGTCGTCGGGGTCGCTGCCGCGCCGCGCAGGGCCGGCGTGCGTGGCGCCTCCGGCGTGCACGGCCGCGTCGGCGGGGGCGCCGCCCGCCGGCAGGGGCGCGCGGTCGGGCAGGCGCAGCGCGAGGACGCGTGCGCCGTCGTCCTCCGCGCCGAGCAGGAGCCACGCGTCGGCGGGCGCGCCGTCGGCACCGAGCACCGCGGCGGCCTCCGCCTGCGCCTCGTCGGCCGTGTACCAGCGCACGCGTGCGGCGCCGTCCGTGCGGACGCCGCCGTCCCGCACCACGAGGACCTGCGTGCGGGGGTCGGCGAGTGCGGCGGGCACCGCGTCCGGGGCCGTGCGCAGCAGCGCCGCGCGGTCCGTGCGGCTGCGGGCGAGCGGGAGGTCGGCGAGGAGGTCGGGCGTCACCCCGTCACGCTACGCGCGGCGCGAGACGGTCGCCGGGCGTGCCGACGGGGTCCGCGGGTGCGCACGGCGGACGAATCGGACGTCCAACACGCCCGGGCGGCGCCACGGCGGACCGGCCCCGCCCGCCTACGCTGGCGGCGTGAGCCGTTCGCCCCTCGCCCTCGCCGCCCTCGCGACCGTCGCGATCCCCGGCCTCGACGCGTACGACGTGCGTCGGCCCGCCGCCGCGGGCAACGACTTCGACGTGGCCGTGGTCGTCGACTCCGTGCGTCGGCGCTGGGTGGTCCGGGCACCGCAGCACGCCGGTGCGGGCGCCGCGCTCGAGGCGGAGGTGGCGCTGCTCGACGCCCTGGCGCCGCACGTCGACGAGGGCCGGCTGCCGTTCGTCGTGCCGCGGCCGGCGGGCTTCGCGCACCTGCCCGAGGGCGGCCGGGCGTGCGTCCACCGCGAGGTCGTCGGCCAGCCGCTGCGGCTCGAGACGCTCCGCCCCGGCCCCGGCCTGGCGGCGTCCGTCGGCCGTGCCGTCGCGGCGGTGCACGAGCTGCCGACGGCCGTGGTCGAGGACGCCGGCCTGCCCGTGTACGACGCGGCCGGGTACCGCGAGCGGCGCCAGGCCGAGGTCGACGAGGCCGCCCGGACGGGCCTGGTCCCGCCGACGCTCCTGCGCCGGTGGGAGGAGATGCTCGAGGACGTCGCGCTGTGGCGCTTCCGCCCGACCGTCGTCCACGGCGACCTCACGAGCGCGCACGTGCTCGTCGCCGAGGGCGCGGTCGCGGGGGTGCTCGACTGGGGCGGCGCGATGGTCGCCGACCCCGCGGACGACCTGTCCTGGCTGCTCGTGGCCGCGCCGCAGGACGCGGTCGAGTCGATCCTCGAGGCGTACCTGCTGCGCCGCACCGAGCTCACCGACCCGCACCTGGCGGACCGCGCGATGCTCGCGGGCGAGCTCGCGCTGGCACGGTGGCTGCTGCACGGCGTGCGCACGGGACGTCGCGACGTCGTCGACGATGCCGTCGAGATGCTCCGCGACCTCGACGAGCACACGCGCGTCGAGGACGAGGCCGCCGCGGCGCTCTGACCTCCCGGCGTCACGCACGGCCGGCACCGGCCGCGTCGGGGGCACCGGGCGACCCAGGGGTGCGTCCGGGCACGGGCGCCGCCGCGGTCAGGAGCGCCGCGATCTCGTCCTCCTCGGGCAGGCGGTCGGGCGCGACGGTGACCCCGGCGCCGACGTAGCAGAACGCCGCGCGGACGAGCGCGGGGTCCGTGCCGGTCCAGCGCGCCCACGCCAACCGGTACACGGCCAGCTGCAGGGCCCGCGAGTCCCGCTCGGCGCGGTCGGTCGGCGGCGCGCCCGTCTTCCAGTCGACGACGACGACGGCCCCGGGGACGTCCGGCCGGTCGGGGTCCGCGAACACCGCGTCGATCCGCGACCGCAGCACGTACCCGCCGACGGTCGTCTCCACGTCGACCTCGACGGCGACGGGCGTGCGGTGCGCCCACGGGGTGCGGAGGAACGCCGCGCGCAGCTCCGCCTGGTCGGCGTCCACGGGCAGCGAGTCGTCGTCGGCGCCGGGCAGGTCGTCGAGGTCGACCAGGGCCGCGCTGCCGTACCAGGCCTCCACCCAGGCGTGGAACGCGGTGCCGCGCCGCGCCTGCCGGGAGGGCTCCCGCGGGACGGGCCGGCGCAGGCCGAGCGCGAAGTCGGCCGGGTCCGCGTCGAGCCGCACCAGCGACGAGGCCGACAGGTGTGCGGGCAGGGCGACGCGCGCGCCGCCGCCGCGCCGCTCCGCCTGCTCCGCGAGCAGGCGGTCGGCCAGCGCGTCCCAGTCGTCCGGGGTGTCGTCCGCGCCGTCGTCGCCGGCGGGCCCACCGGGCCCGGGC
>NZ_JBHUZW010000168.1:0-6454 GCF_042667215.1 Cellulomonas sp. NPDC057328
GGTACCGCCGGGGCGGTACCGGGCCGCGCCGCCGTCGGGTGGTGCGACCACCCGACGGCCGGTCAGCCGGCGTCGGGCGCGGCGTCCGGGTCCTCCTCGGGCTCCATCGTGTTGGCCTCGCCGCCCGCTCCCGCGCCGACGCCCGCGTCGGACAGGTCCTCGGCGGTCGTCGTGCCCTCGTCGGTCGTGCCGGTGTCGTTTGTCTCGCTCATCCGAACCTCCCTGGTCGCCGTCCCGCCAGCCTGCGACCGCCGCCTCCGGCCCGCAACCGTGCGGCCCGCCTCGCGGCAGCCGTCGCAGGGAGCGTGACCGCGGTGCGCGCCGACGTCACGCGCGCGCCACGACGCACCAGGCCGTGGCGCGCAGGGTGAAGGGCGCGTCGGGCAGCACCGCGCGGCACCGCTCGCGCACGCGCACCGCGGCGTCCGGGCCGAGAGCGGCGAGGTAGGCACCGGCGGGTCCGACCCCCAGCGTGCACGGCTCCCACCACGCGTCGAAGGACGGCCACGGCACCGCGACGGTGAGCCGGCTCTCGACGGCCTCACGACCGCCCGCCGCGCGGACCCGCCGGAGCAGGTCGCCGGCGGCGGCACCGGGCGCCGCACCCTCGTCGACGGCACCGGGGTCGACGTCACGGACGGCGTCCCAGAAGGGCACCAGGGGACCTGTGCCGCCCGCGTGGTCCCACACGCACGCGGCGAGGGTGCCCGCGTCGCGCGTGACGCGGAGCATCTCGCGCAGGCCGCGGTCCGGGTCGGCCAGGAACGGCACGACGAGCTGCGCCAGCGCGACGTCGACGGACCCGTCCGCGAACGGCAGGTCCTCGGCCGCGCCGAGACGTGCGTCGACGCCCGGCAGGCGGTCCCGGACCGCGGCCACGAAGGCCGGCTCGGGGTCGACGGCGTGCACCCGCGCCGCGCCCGTCCGCCGGACCAGCTCCGCGGTGAGGGCGCCGGGCCCGCACCCGACGTCGAGGACGCGCGCCTCGGGGGCGACCCCGGCCGCGTCGGCGAGCAGGGGCGCGAGGCGAGCGGCGTAGCGGCCCATGAAGCGGTCGTACGCGCCGGGTGCCACGGAGAACCCCACGCGCGGACAGTACGACTCGCGTCGGACCACGGCCAGCCCCGACGCCGGCCCGCACCGGCCCCCGGCGGGCAGGCGCGGGCCCGCGTCCCTAGGGTGAGGCCCGCGGGCACGCCCGTGCCGGGCACCACCGCCCGACGTCGACCGAGCCGGGAGGTGCGATGACGGGGAGCCCGTCGACGTCCGACGCCACGGGACGGACCACGGTCCCCACCGCCGCCCCGCCGGCGACCGCCGCCGGACCGGGGGCCGGGTGGACGCGCCACGTCGAGGACCCGCGGGTCGGCGTCGTCGTGATGAGCCGCGACCGCCGCGACGAGCTGCTCGTCACGCTGCGCCGGCACGCCGCGCCCGTCGTCCTCGTGGACAACGCCTCGTCCGACGGCACGACGCCCGCCGTCCGTGCCGCCGTCCCCGACGTCACGGTGCTGCCGCTGCCCGAGAACGTCGGTGCGCACGCCCGCACCCTCGGGGCGCAGGCGGTCGGCACGCCGTACGTCGCGTTCGCGGACGACGACTCGTGGTGGGCCCCCGGGTCGCTGCGCGTCGCGGCGGACTGGCTCGACGCGCACCCCGAGGTCGCCGTCGTGCAGGCGCACATCCTGGTCGGCGCCGAGGAGCGGCCGGACTCGTTCTGCGAGGTCCTGGCGGCGTCGCCGCTGCCGCGGCCGGCGGGCGTGGACCGGCCCGTGCTGCTCGGCTTCATCGCGTGCGCGGCGATGGTCCGGCGCGACGCGTTCCTCGCCGTCGGTGGGTTCGACGACGTCGTCCGCTTCCCCGGCGAGGAGGAGCGGCTCTCGCTCGACCTGGCCGCCCGCGGCTGGTCGATCGCCTACCTCGACGCCGCCACGGTGCACCACCACCCCTCGCCTCGGCGCTCCGACCCGGCGTCCCGGCAGGCGGCGATCGTGCGGTCGGCGCTGCTCACGGCGCTGATGCGGCTGCCCTGGCGGCGCGTGCTGCGGCGCGTCGCCGAGGCGCTGCGCGACCCCGCCGGCCGGGTCGGCCTGCGCCGCGCCCTGCCCGACGTGCGCCGCGCACTGGCGCGCCGGCGCGTCGTGCCGGGACACGTGCGGGAGCTGCTCGCCGTCCTCGACGCGCCGGACGCCTGACGCGCGCGCTCGGGTGGCGGCTCCTGCGGGCGGCGGTCAGGGTGGGGCCATGAGCGAGGAGACCGTCCACCCGGCCCAGCAGCGTCCGGAGACCGAGCTGCCCGAGAACCAGCCCATGCCCGGGAGCCGCGAGGACGAGGCGCAGCCGTCGCCCGGGGACACGCAGGACCAGGCGGTGCGGCGCATCTACCCGTCCGACCCGACCGGCCAGGACCCCGACCCGCTGGTGCACGACCCGCGCCCGGACGAGTCCGGCGTCTGACGCGCCGCCACCTCACGTCCGCCGGCGCGCCGGCGTCTGCACACTGTGAGGGTGGCGGAACCGTTCGAGCACGTGGTGCGCGCGCACGGCGCGACCGTGCTGCGCGTGTGCCGCGCCCTGCTCGGGCCGCACGACGCCGAGGACGCGTGGTCCGACACGTTCCTCGCGGCGCTGCGGGCGTGGCCGACGCTGCCCGCCGACGCGAACGTCGAGGCGTGGCTCGTCACGGTCGCGCGCCGCAAGGCCCTCGACGAGCTGCGCCGCCGCGGGCGCCACGCGGTGCCGGTCGACGTGGCGGACGTGCTCGGCGCACGCGCCCTCGTCGCGGGGGAGCCGCGGCCGGGGGACCGCGACCTGGACCTGTGGGACGCGCTGCGCGTGCTGCCCGACAAGCAGCGCCGCGTCGTCGTGCTGCACCACATCGGCGGGCTGCCGTACGCGGACGTCGCCGCGCTCGTCGGCGGCACGGACGCCGCGGCGCGCCGCGCGGCGTCGGACGGCGTCGCGGCACTGCGCCGCGCCTACGCGGCGGCCGGCGACGACGGGAGGGTCCACGCATGACCACGGGCACCGGTACGGGTACACGTATGGGCGCGAGGACGGGCGCGACGCACGCGCCCCACGACGACGCGCTTGCCGCCCTGCGGGCGCGGCTCGCCGCGGACGCCGAGCGCGCCGGCCTGCTCGACGTGGCCTACCGGGTGGTCGACAGCCCCGTCGGGGCGCTGCTCGTCGCCGCGGGGGAGCGCGGCGTGCTGCGCGTGGCGTTCGAGGTGCAGGGCCACGAGGCCGCGCTGACGGAGCTCGCAGCACGCGTGAGCCCCCGCGTGCTGGAGGGCGGCCGACGGCTGGACCCGGTGCTGCGCGAGCTCGACGAGTACTTCGCCGGTGCGCGGCGCACCTTCGACGTGCCGGTGGACCTGCGGCTGCTCGAGGGGTTCCGCCGCGACGTGGTGGCCACGCTGCCGCGCGTCGCGTACGGCACGACGGCGTCCTACGCGGCCGTCGCGGCCCTCGCCGGACGTCCGGCCGCGGTCCGCGCCGTGGGGACCGCGTGCGCGCGCAACCCGGTGCCGCTGCTCGTCCCGTGCCACCGCGTCGTGCGCTCCGACGGCACGCCCGGCCGGTACGCGGGCGGCGACGCGGCCAAGACGACCCTGCTGGCGCTCGAGCGCGCCACCGACGGCCCCTCGCCCGCGGCCGGGGGCCGGGCGTAGCGTCGGGGCCATGTGCCGCAACATCACGACCCTGCGCGGCCTCGAGCCGCACGCGACCGACGACGAGATCGAGGCGGCCGCCCGTCAGTACGTGCGCAAGGTGACGGGCGTGCAGCAGCTCTCCGACGCCACCCGCGAGCCGTTCGAGCAGGCCGTCGCGGAGATCGCGGCGATCACCGCGCGGCTCCTCGACGAGCTACCGGAGCGCCGTCGGCCGCCGGCCACGGTGCCGCCGCTGCGCCGGCCCGAGGTGCAGGCCCGGATCGCCGCGCGCGAGGCCGGCGCGGAGCACGGGCACCACGACCACCCGCACGACCACGACCACCCGCACGAGCACGGCCACCCGCACGAGCATGACCACGACCACTCGCACGACGACGACGGTGTGCCGGTGCACGCGGCGGGCGCCACTGCGGCGCGGTAGGCGTCAGTCCGTCGGGCCGGACGCCGCGTGCGGGACAAGCCGCGGGATGCCCTCGGGCGCCACGGCGGCGAGCGCGAGGAACCGGGCCTCCGCGCGGTGCAGCCGGATGTGCTCGTCGAGCGACCAGCCCGGCCCGTTGGTGAGCGTCATGCCGCACGCGCAGCCGATGGTGACGCTGCCGCCCGCGCCGACGCGGACCTGCCCGACCGTGGTGTGGTCGGTGAAGGCGCGCACCTTGGCGTGCCGCATGGGCGCGCTGACCGGGACGGGCAGCTCGGCGTGGTCGTCCGGCACGACGTCGGGGTCGCCCGGGGCGTCGTGCGCCGGGTGCTCGTGCGTCGGGTCGTCGTCCGTCGGGTCGTCGTGCGGCAGCGCGGGCACGGCGGTCAGTGCCCGCCGGTGAGCGTCCCGCCGTCGACCATCTGGTCGAGCTCGAACGCCGCGTCCCAGTCCTCGCCGCCGAGGCTCGGCATCATGCGGTGCAGCTGCGGCGCCCACGCGTCGGCGTGGTCGGGGAAGCAGCGGCGCAGCAGGTCGAGCATCGTGGCCACGGCGGTGGACGCACCGGGCGAGGCGCCGAGCAGACCGGCGATCGAGCCGTCGGCCGAGGAGACGAGCTCCGTGCCGAACTCGAGCACGCCGCCGCCCTTGCCGCGCTTGATGACCTGCACGCGCTGGCCCGCGGTGATGAGCTCCCAGTCGCGCGGGTCCGCGGTCGGCATGTACGAGCGCAGCGAGCGCAGGCGCTGCGTCTCGGTGGCCGTGACCTCGCGGACCAGGTAGGTCACCAGGTCGAGGTTGCGCGCGCCGACGGCGAGCATCGGGACGAGGTTGCCCGGCCGCACGGACCGGATCAGGTCGCCCCACGAGCCCTCCTTGAGGAACTTCATGCTCCAGCCGGCGTACGGGCCGAACATGAGGGCGCGGCCGCCGTCGACCACCCGCGCGTCGAGGTGCGGCACGGACATCGGCGGCGCACCGATCGCGGCCTTGCCGTACACCTTGGCGTCGTGCTGCGCGACGAGCTCGGGCTTCGTGGTGCGCAGGAACTGGCCGCTGATCGGGAAGCCCGCGTAGCCGCGGATCTCCTTGATGCGCGAGCGCTGCAGCAGGTGCAGGGCGCCGCCGCCGGCGCCGACGAAGACGAACCGCGCGGTGCGGGTCCGCCGGCCCTCGCCGTTCCAGCGGCGGTCGGCGACGCGCACGCGCCACAGGCCGTCGCGGCGGCGGCGCAGGCCCACGACCTCGCTCTGCGTGTGCACGGTGGCGCCGCGCGCGACGGCGTCGTCCAGCATGGCCCGCGTGAGGGCGCCGAAGTCGACGTCGGTGCCGGAGGTGGCCCGCGTGGCCGCGATCGGCTCGTCGGCGTCGCGTCCGGCGGCGAGCAGCGGGGCCCACGACGCGATGGTCGCGGGGTCGGTGCTCAGCTCCATGTCCGCGAAGAGGCGGTGCGCGCGCAGCGCGTCGTGGCGGCGGCGCAGGAACTCCACGTCCTCGGCGCCGCGCACGAACGTCATGTGCGGCGTGTGCGTGACCGCGCGCTCGGCGCCGGGGAGCCGGCCCGCCGCCGCCAGGTGCGCCCAGAGCTCGCGCGAGAGCTCGAACTGCTCGTTGATCTTGACGGCCTTGGTGATGTCGACCGAGCCGTCGGGCTTCTGCGGCGTGTAGTTGAGCTCGCACAGGGCGGCGTGCCCGGTGCCCGCGTTGTTCCACGCGTTGGAGCTCTCCTGCGCCGGGCCGTCGAGGCGCTCGTGGATCTCGATGCGCCACGTGGGCTCGAGCGTCCCGAGCAGCGCCGCGAGGGTCGCGCTCATGATGCCGCCGCCGACGAGGAGGACGTCGACGTCTGCTGCCGTGTCGTGCGCACGCGTTGCCACCTGGCGATGTTAGGTCGACGTCGAGAGGTGTCCCGCACTCAGGGAATGTGACCTTGGTCTCGCGCGGACGTCCTCGCGCACCGCGCGGCGCGTCGCCGCGACGCGCCCGGCAGCGGGTGCGGCGTACCGGCAGGAGGCGGTACAAACGAGCATGACCCGCAACCGTGCGCGCGACCTCGCCTCCGACCCCGCCGCCCAGCGCATCGCCGACCGGCAGCCGTCCGACGCCGACCTGCTCGGCAGCGACACCCGCTCCGGCGGCGACCCGAGCGGCGCTCCGCGCTCGCTGCAGGCGTCCGAGCGCGAGGGTGGCGACGAGGCGCTCACCAGCAGCGAGGACTGGGACGACCCCGCTCGACTCTGAGCGCGGCCGGCTCGGAGTGCCGCACCCGGCGCGCGACGCCGGCCCACTTCCCACCACGCGCCGCGACGCAGCACGGCCCCCGGCACGCCACGGCCCCGGACGACCGTCACCGGTC
>NZ_JBHUZW010000169.1:0-6179 GCF_042667215.1 Cellulomonas sp. NPDC057328
GTGCTGGCTCGCACCGCCCCGCGTCGCCTACCCTGTACCGCGGTCATCGCGTCGTCGCCACCCGGCGGCGCGGCCCGCACCCCGACCACCGAGCTGAGGAAGCCCACCGACGTGACTGCCCTGCGAATCTCTCTCCAGGTGCTCCTGGTGATCACCAGCCTCCTGCTGGTCCCCCTCGTGCTGCTGCACAAGGGCAAGGGCGGCGGCCTCTCGGACATGTTCGGCGGTGGCATCACCGCCGGCGCGGGCTCGTCCGGCGTCGCGGAGCGCAACCTCAACCGCATCACGGTGGCGGTCGCCCTCGTCTGGACGGTCATGATCGTCCTGCTCGGGCTCATCGAGAAGTTCTCGGACTGAGGGAGATCGGCGATGGCGAGCGGCAGCGCGATCAGGGGGTCCCGCGTCGGTGCGGGCCCGATGGGTGAGGCGGAACGCGGCGACGCCGCTCCGCGGGTGTGGATCTCGTACTGGTGCTCCAACGGCCACGAGACCCGCCCGAGCTTCGCGGAGGAGGCGGCGGCCGAGGCGCCCGAGACGTGGGACTGCCCGCGGTGCGGGTTCCCCGCCGGGCAGGACCCGGCGAACCCGCCGGCACCCAGCAAGAACGAGCCGTACAAGACGCACCTCGCGTACGTGAAGGAGCGTCGCAGTGACGAGGACGGCGCGGCCATCCTCGACGAGGCGCTTGCCGCGCTCCGCGCGCGCCGCGGCCGCTGACGGCAGCCGCACCAGCACCTTCCGCCGACGCCCCGGCACCCCCGCTCACCGAGCAGGGTGCCGGGGCGCGTCGTCGCGCGCACGCCGAGGTCGCGGGCTGAGCGTGAGGTCGCGGGGTGAGCGCGAGGTCGCGGGTTCGAGCCCGCGACCTCGACTGACTCCCGCGACCTCGCGCGCTCAGCACGGGGCCGGCGGGCGGAGAGGTCAGCGCACGCGCAGCAGCGCGAACCCGTCGTGGCCCTTGGCGCCGACGGTCTGCACCACGGTGGCGTCGACGCGCGGGTCTCGCGCGACCGCCGCGACGAAGGCACGCACGCCCTGGACCCGCGTGTCGGGGTGGTCGGGCTGCACCACGGCGCCGCGGCGCACCACGTTGTCGACGACGACGAGCGTGCCGGGCCGCGACAGGGCGAGGGCCCGGTCGACGTACGTCGCGAGCCGCTCCTTGTCCGCGTCGACGAAGACGAGGTCGAACGGCTCGGCCTCCTCGGCCACCAGCGCGTCGAGCGACTCGGCGGCGGGGCCGACGCGCAGCTCGACGCGGTCGCCGACCCCGGCGGCGTCGAGGGACGCGCGTGCGACGGCGGCGTGCGCCTCGCTCAGCTCGAGGGTGACCACGGTGCCGTCGGACGGCAGCGCCTGGGCGAGCCACCACGTGCTGTAGCCGCCGAGCGTGCCGACCTCGAGCACGCGGCGGGCGCCCACCGTGCGCGCCAGGATCTCGAGCAGCCGCCCCTGGTTGGGCGCGAGGGCGATGTCCGGCAGCCCGGACGCGGCGGCCGCCGCGGCGACCGTCGCGGCGTCGGCCGGCTCGTCGACGACAGCGGCGAGGTAGTCGTCGACACGCGCCCACAGCGCGTCGGCGGCCGCGGTCGCGCCTGACGCGTCGTCGTCCGCACCCGTGCTCGTGCCCGTGCGCGTGCCGGTCGTCGTGCCGTCGGCGACAGCGTCGGCGTCGGTGCCCGCGGCCGGCAGGTCCTGCGCCGCGGCGACGTCGAGCAGCCACAGCGTCCGCTCGGTGCCGACGGCACCCGCGGCCGGGGTGGTCGTCACGTCGTCGCCGGCGAGCCCCCGTGCGACCGCCGGGGCCTTCTCGGCGCCGGCGGCCACGAGCCACACCTCGCGCGCCGACCGGATGACGGGGAACGTGAGCGACACCCGCTCGGGCGGGGGCTTGGGGGAGTCGTGCTCGGCGACGACGAGGTCGCGCTGCTCGTGCAGCGTCTGCTTGCCGGGGAAGAGCGACGCGACGTGCCCGTCGGGGCCCACCCCGAGGAGCAGCACGTCGGGGACGGGCGCCCGGGCGCCCTCCGGCGCGTGCGCGGCGAGCTCGGCGCGGTAGGCGCGTGCGGCCGCGTCGGCGTCGGGGACGGCGTCGGAGCGCGCGGGCACGGCGTGCACGTTGGCGGCCGGCAGGGCGTCGCCGAGCGCGTCGACGAGGGCCTCGCGCGCCTGCGTCTCGTTGCGCTCCGGGTCGCCGTCGGGCAGGAACCGCTCGTCGCCCCACCACAGGTGCACCTGGGACCAGTCGACGGCCGCACGGGCGGGGCTGGCGGCGACGGCGCGGAGCGTCGCGGTGCCGACGGTGCCGCCGGTGAGCACCACGTGCAGCGGTGCCCGGTGGGACTGGAGGTCGACGAGCCGGGTGAGGAGGCGGGCCGCGGTCGCCGCCGCGAGCACCTCCGCGTCGGGGTGGAGGACGACCTCGGGGCTGGCGTGCGGGCTCACGGCGGATCCTTCCGGCGGGGGAGCGGGCGGCGGGGCCACGGGGTCGCCCGCCGGACGGCGGACGACCCCGCGGCGCGCGCTCAGGCGTCGATGCGGGCGAGTCCCACCTGGAGGACCTCGCCGTACACCTCGTCGGCGTCGAGGCGGCGCAGCTCCTCGACGAGGCACTCGCGCAGCTGCCGGATCGGCAGCGCGATGCGGTGCTCGGGCTGGTCCGGCTGGCGCAGCGCCGCCGTCTTGCCGTCCGGCCGGTCGAGCACGATGTCGCCCGCGGCGCGGTGCAGGCGGACCTGCGTGATCGCCGGGGCTCCGGGCACCCGCTCGACCTCCACCGGGCACTGCAGGGCCTCGGCGAGCCACGCGGCCATGAGGTCGACGGACGGGTGCGTGCTCTCGCCGACGACCACGGCCCGCTGCACCGGCTCGTACGGCGGCTGGTCGAGCGTCGCGGCGATGAGTCCGCGCCAGAGCGTCGCGCGCGTCCAGGCGAGGTCGGTGTCCCCGTCCGCGTAGACCGACGCGAGGCGGCGGAGCGTGGCCCCGGGGTCGCCGGACTGCGTCGTGTCCGTGATCCGCCGCTGCGCCATCCGCCCGAACGGGTGCTCCGACGGGTTCTCCGGCACGTCGTACGGCCACCACGCGACGATCGGCGCGTCCGGCAGCAGCAGCGGCATGACGAGCGTGTCGAGGTGCGACAGGACGTCGCCCGAGGCGCGGAGGATGACGACCTCGCTCGCCCCGGCGTCGCCGCCGAGCCGGATCTGCGCGTCCAGCACGGTCGAGCGCTCGTCCGGGCGCTCGGTGAGCACGACGATGCGGCAGGGGTGCTCGCGGCTCGCCTCGTTGGCGGCCGCGATGGACTCCTCCGGGTCGTGCGCGCCGACGTCGATGATCAGCGTCAGCACGCGCCCGAGGGCGACGGCGCCACCCTCGTCGCGCTCCTGGAGCAGGCGCTTGTTGATGTCCCGCGTGGTGGTGTCGGGCATGTCGATGATCACGGCAGCCTCCAGGCGCGCCCGTCGCGGGCCATCATCTCGTCGGCCGAGGCCGGCCCCCAGGTGCCCGCGCGGTAGTCGTCGGGCTTGCCGTGCGAGGCCCAGTGCGCGGTGATCGGGTCGAGGATCTTCCAGGAGAGCTCGACCTCCTCGTGCTGCGGGAACAGCGGCGGGTCACCGAGCAGGACGTCGAGGATGAGGCGCTCGTAGGCCTCCGGGGACGACTCCGTGAAGGAGTGGCCGTAGCCGAAGTCCATGGTGACGTCGCGGACCTCCATCTGCGTGCCCGGCACCTTGGCGCCGAACCGCAGCGTGACACCCTCGTCCGGCTGGACGCGGATGACGAGCGCGTTCTTGCCGAGCTCCTCGGTCGCGGTGGACTCGAACGGCAGGTGCGGCGCCCGCTTGAAGACGACCGCGATCTCCGTGACGCGACGGCCGAGGCGCTTGCCCGTGCGCAGGTAGAACGGCACGCCGGCCCAGCGTCGCGTGTCGATGTCGACGCGCACGGCGGCGTACGTCTCGGTCGTCGAGTCGGGGTTGAAGCCCTCCTCCTCGGCGTAGCCGATGACCTTCTCGCCGCCCTGCCACCCGGCGGTGTACTGCCCGCGGGCCGTGTGCCGGCCCAGGTCGCGGGGGAGCCGCACCGCGGAGAGCACCTTCGTCTTCTCGGCGCGCAGGGCGGCCGCGTCGAACGAGACCGGCTCCTCCATCGCCGTGAGGGCCAGGAGCTGCAGCAGGTGGTTCTGGATGACGTCGCGCGCGGCGCCGATCCCGTCGTAGTACCCCGCGCGGCCGCCGATGCCGATGTCCTCGGCCATCGTGATCTGCACGTGGTCGACGTAGTTGCCGTTCCAGATCGGCTCGAACAGCTGGTTCGCGAACCGCAGCGCGAGCAGGTTCTGGACCGTCTCCTTGCCGAGGTAGTGGTCGATCCGGAAGATGTCGTCCGGCCGGAACACCGAGGAGACGATGTCGTTGAGCTCCCGGGCCGACCTCAGGTCGTGGCCGAAGGGCTTCTCGATGACGACCCGGCGCCACGTGCCCTCCTTCGGCTGCGAGAGCCCCGAGCGGGCGAGCTGCTTGCAGACGACCGGGAACGAGCTCGGCGGGACCGACAGGTAGAACGCGTGGTTGCCGCCCGTGCCGCGCGACACGTCGAGGTCCTCGACGGTCTCGCGGAGCCGGTCGAACGCGTCGTCGTCGTCGAACGTGCCCTGCACGAAGCGGATGCCCTCGGCGAGCTGGCGCCACGTGGCCTCGCGGAACGGCGTGCGCGCGTACTGCTTCACGGCGTCGTGCACGACCTGCTCGAAGTCCTGCGTCGCCCAGTCGCGCCGGGCGAAGCCGGTGAGGGCGAAGCCGGGCGGGAGCAGGCCGCGGTTGGTCAGGTCGTACACGGCGGGCATGAGCTTCTTGCGCGCCAGGTCACCGGTGACGCCGAAGATGACGAGACCGCTGGGCCCGGCGATGCGGGGGAGCCGGCGGTCGCGCGGGTCGCGCAGCGGGTTCCGGCCCTCCGCCACGGCGGCGGGGCTCACTGCTGCGCACCCGCGGTGGGCGCGTCGCGCAGGCCGTTCTCCACGGTCTCGAGCAGCTCGCCCCAGGACGCCTCGAACTTCTGCAGGCCCTCGGTCTCGAGCTGCTCGGTGACCTCGTCGACCGAGATGCCGAGCGCCTCGAGGCGGTCGAGCAGCCCCGCCGACGCGTCCTGCAGGCCCGTCACCGTGTCGCCGCGGAGCACGCCGTGGTCCTCGACCGCGTCGAGCGTCTTGCCGGGCATCGTGTTGACCGTCCCGGCCACGACGAGGTCCTCGACGTACAGGGTGTCGGGGTAGCGGGGGTCCTTCACACCGGTCGACGCCCACAGCGGGCGCTGCGGCTTCGCGCCGGCGGCCGCGAGGGCCTGCCAGCGCTCGCCCGCGACGACCTCCTCGTAGACGCCGAACGCGAGGCGGGCGTTGGCGATGGCCGCCTTGCCGCGCAGCTCGTCGGCCTCGGCGGTGCCGATCTCGTCGAGCCGGGGGTCGATCGCCGCGTCCACGCGCGAGACGAAGAACGACGCGACCGAGCCGATCGGCGCGAGGTCGATGCCGGCGGCGTGCGCCCGCTCGAGGCCGTCGACGAACGCGTCGAGCACCGCCCGGTAGCGCTGGAGCGAGAAGATCAGCGTGACGTTGACGCTGATGCCCTCGGCGATCGCCGCCGCGATGGCCGGCAGGCCCTCGACCGTGGCGGGGATCTTGATGAAGAGGTTGGGACGGTCGACGGTGGACCACAGCGTCCGGGCGGACGCCAGCGTGCCCTCGGTGTCCCGCGCGAGGCGCGGGTCGACCTCGATGGACACGCGCCCGTCGACGCCGTCGGTCGCGTCGTACACGGGGCGCAGGACGTCGCACGCCTCGCGCACGTCGTCCGTCGTGATGCGGGCGACCGCCTCCTCGACGGACGCGCCCGCGGCGGCGAGCTCGGCGAGCTGCTCGTCGTAGGCGTTCCCCTTCGCGAGCGCGCTCGCGAAGATGGTCGGGTTGGTGGTCACGCCGACGACGCCGCGCTCGACGAGCCTCTGGAGGTCGCCCGAGCGGGTCAGCTCGCGCGAGAGGTCGTCGAGCCAGACGGCCACGCCGGCGTCGCGCAGCTGGTGCAGCGGGGTGGTGCTTGCCATGGTCTTCCCCTTCGTCCCACGACGGGTGCGTACGCATGAGCGGCGCGGCGGGCCGTCCGGGACGGCCCGCCCCG
>NZ_JBHUZW010000170.1:0-6143 GCF_042667215.1 Cellulomonas sp. NPDC057328
GTCGCGGCCGACCACCGGCCGCGCCGCCGCGCTCGTCGCGTCGCCGGGGAAGGGTGGGCGGCATCGTCAGGACGGCAGGGCGGCAAACACGCCGAGCAGCACCATCGTCGCCACGGGCACGACGAGCGCCGACTGCCACGACCACCGCCGCCACGTCCGCCGCTCCGCCGCGTGGTCGACGGGACGCCCGGGCGCGCGGACGACGTCCGGGTCCGCAGGGTCGGTGCCCGCCGCCACGGTGGCGGCCAGGAGGACGAACGCCCCCGCGATCGCCACGGGCGGGGCCGCTCCCGTGACCGCGCGGTCGGGCGCCAGCAGCATGATCGCGACCTGCACGCCCAGGAGCAGCGTCCCGCCGAGGGCGGCGCGCCACGGGCCGAGCGCCAGCACGCGGCGCAGCGTCGCCGTCGGGAACCGCGCGGCGAGGGCGGCGAGCCCGACCAGGAGCGCCACGCAGACGAGCGCGCCGACGCTCACCTCGAGCCTGTCGCCGCGCACCGCCGGCACGCCGGCCTGCAGGACGACCAGCATCCCGGCGAGCTGCCCGACCGTGCCCACCGCGCTGCGGGCCTCCAGCGGGCCGCCGGGCGGCGTGCCCAGCGCGTCGGCGAGGCCGGCGGCGTACTCGGCCGGGTCGCCGAACGCGTCCCGTGCGTCGCTGCCGGAGTCGACGCAGTGGTTCTCGACCTCGACGACCGCCGCGCCGACGGCGTCGCCCGGGACGTCGCGCAGCCGCAGCTCGACGACGAAGTCGGACAGCCAGCGGGGCTCGACGTGCGGGGCGAGGGCGGCGGGGTCGGTGCTCATCGGGCAGCCTCCGTCGGGGGTGCGGGCGGGGAGGTGCGGACGCGGGCCCGCGGGTCCCCGACGGCGGGTGCGCCGGGGCCGGTGGTGCTCACGGGCGCAGCGCCGCCCCGAGGACGGCGACGAGCACGGCCGTCGTCACCCACGCGCCCCAGACGTCCGCCTGCCGGAGGAGGCGCAGCTGCCACGGCGCCCGCCGGGGCGCCGGTCCGGCGTCGGAGGCGTCCGTCCCGGCGGGCGCCACGACGGGGTCGTCGTCGAGGTGCGGGCCGCGGGAGAGCTGCTGCACCGTGCAGGTCGTCAGCAGTGCCAGACCCAGCGCCGCCAGCGGCGCCGGCGGCAGCTCGAGCACGGCGTCCGGGGCCAGGAGGTACAGGGCGGCGACGACGGCCGGGAGCGCCAGCGACGCGAGGGCGACCCGCCAGGGCGCCGTGTCCAGGAAGAAGCGGAGCACGGGCGTCGGGCGGCGGACGACGCCGACGAGCGCGACGGCCAGGAGCACGAGCAGGACGGCGACGGACAGGTGCACGTCCGCCGCCTGGCCGCGGAGCAGCGCCACCGCACCGGTCGTCGTCGCCATGATCCCGACGGTCTCGGCCGCCACCGGCCCGACGGTGCGCAGGGGCAGCGGCTCGTCGTCGCGGCGGCCCGTGGCGCGCGCGAGCGTCGCGGCGTACGTCCGGGCGTCGCCGAACGCCTCCTGCGCGTCCTCGCCGGAGTCGACGCAGTGCGCCTCGACCTCGGCGAGCGCGCCGCCGATGGCGTCGCCCGGCACGTCGTGCAGCCGGAGCTCGAGGACGAGCTCCTCCCGCCACGCGGCGTCGACGTGCGGCGCGATCGCCTGGAGCTCTGGGGTCATCGGAGGGCCTCCGGGCTGGTGACGGGCACGAGGGGCGCGACGTCGGCGTCCGCCCCCGTGACGAAGGTGCGGGTGAGGTCGGCGAAGCGGGCCCACTCCGCGGCGTCCCGGCGCAGGCGCGCGCGGCCGGCCGCGGTGAGCTCGTAGTACTTGCGCCCGGGGCCGCCGTCGCCGGGGCGCCACTCCTCGCGGACGAGGTCGGCGGTGTGCAGCCGGCCGAGCAGCGGGTAGAGCGTGCCGCCCTTCACCTCGCCGAGCCCGGCGGCGTCGAGGCGCTGCGCGATGTCGTACCCGTACGTCGGGCCGTCGGCGAGCACGCGCAGCACGCACAGCGTGAGGACACCGCGCAGCCACTCGCCGGGCCAGTCGGCCGGCGGGAGCTGCGCGGTGTCGGTCACGCGCTAGACAGTACGCCTGACTAGATAGGCGCACAAGATACTGCCCGGGGGTCGCGTCACCCGACCTGGCCGGCGGCCGTCTCCAGCGCCCGGTCGTGGATGCCCGTGATCTGCTCCGCCCCCGCGAGGTGCTCCCACAGGTGCGCGCCGGCCTCGAGGCCGACGGCCAGGCCCAGGTGGTAGTCCGCCCACGGGTCCGGCAGCGGCCCACGCGGGTCGACCGGCGGCCACGGCGCCGGCGGCCAGACGAACGGCGGGCGCCTCGGCGGCGTCCCGCACCAGTCGTCGATGTCGAACCGGGCGCCGATGCCGAGCCGGTCGGCGGTCGACGCCGTCCGCAGCAGCTCCGCCGCGGCGAGGAGCCCGGCCTGCATGCCCGGCGGCAGCGGCTGGGGGTTCAGCGCGACCACGTCCGCGCGGCGCGCGCGGGACCCGACGCGGACCAGCGGGCCGTCGGGGTTGCCGAGCAGGTCGAAGATCTCGGGCGCGTGCCGCCCGATGAGGTTGATGGCGGACGTGCTGAGTCCCATGGTGCCCTCCCGTGCCTGCGCGGAGCCGGACGGCTCCTGCCGGGAGGGGTGCTCACGCGCCCGCGGTGATACGGGCCCGCAGGTGAGCGTGCGGGTGGAGATGCCACGAGGGCGCCCCGGCCGAAGCCGGGACGCCCTCGTGATGAGCTGTGGTGGTGCTCAGACCGGCGAGACGTTGGACGCCTGCGGGCCCTTGGGGCCCTGCTGGACGTCGAACTGCACGCGCTGGTTCTCCTCGAGCGAGCGGTAGCCGCTCGTCGTGATGGCGGAGTAGTGCACGAACACGTCGGCGCCGCCGTCCTCGGGGGCGATGAAGCCGAAGCCCTTCTCGGCGTTGAACCACTTCACGATGCCAGTAGGCATTGTTTCTCCTCATGCGGGTTGCTGCGACCCCGACGACCGGGACCGGTGAATCACGGTGGCCGTCGTCCGCTCCGGAGAACGTGATGCCCGGGTTCGCACCCGGACCGACAAGCTGAGCACTGCGACTACGGCCACAACACTAACGGTCCCGCGGCGCGAATGCGAGGTTTCCGTCCGGACGGGTGTCCCGGGCCCGTGTCCAGGCCGAGCGGGAGGCGTGCCAGGCTGGGCGACGTGGACGATCCCGACGCCCCGACCGGCGGCCCTCCCGGGGCCCTGACCGACGTCCCGGGTGTGCGCGTCGGGCACGCCACCCGCACCGGCGACGGCTGGCTCACCGGGGTGACCGTCGTCCTGCCGCCGCCCGGCACGGTCGGCGGCGTCGACGTGCGCGGCGGGGGACCGGGCACGCACGAGACCGACGCGCTGGACCCGCGCACGCTCGTGCCCACCGTGGACGCCGTCGTGCTCACCGGGGGCAGCGCGTTCGGCCTGGTGAGCGCGCACGGCGCGCAGCAGTGGCTCGCCGAGCGGGGGCGCGGCTACCCGGTGTCCGCCGTGCCGGGGGAGGTCGTGCCGATCGTCCCGGCGGCCGCCGTCTTCGACCTCGGCCGCGGCGGCGTCTTCGGGCACCACCCGACCGTCGCCACGGGGTACGAGGCCGCCGCCGCGGCGGACGCGTCCGGCGACGGCGCACCGGTCGCGCGCGGCTCGGTCGGGGCCGGCACGGGCGCCGCGCTCGCGGGCGCCGCGTACAAGGGCGGCGTCGGCACGGCGTCCGTGCGCCTGGACGGCGTGGGCGCCGTCGTCGGCGCGCTCGTGGTCGTGAACGCCGCCGGGGCGCCCGTCGGGCTGGGCGCGCCGGCGTCGCCCCCGGGCGGGCCGCTCGGGCCGGACGGTGCCCCGCGGGTCGTCGCCGGTGCTGCGGCGGGCGACGGCGCCCGGTCCGGTCCCACGCTGCTCAACACCACGCTCGTCGTCGTCGCCACCGATGCCGCGCTGGACCCCGCCGAGACGTCGCGCACCGCGACCGCCGCGCACGACGGGCTCGCCCGCGCGCTCGACCCGGTGCACACGCTCGCCGACGGCGACACCGTGTTCGCGCTGGCCACGGGCGCGGTCGAGCTGCCCTCCGACCGGCCGCGCCGGGTCGCCGCACTGGTCGCCGTGCAGGCCGCGGCCGCGACCGCGGTGCGTGCCGCGGTCGAGGACGCGGTGCGGTCGGCGACGGGCGTGCGGACCGCCGCCGTCCACCTGCCGCCGTGGTGCTGACCGGCCGGACGCGCGCCGGGGCCCGCGTCAGCGCGTGCGGTCGAGCACGCCCCGCAGGTAGGACGCCTGCCCGGCGTGCTGCAGGTCGTCGGCGAGCACGCTGATCAGCCGGACGCCGAGCGTGACGGGCGGGTCCCAGTCCTCGTCGACCACCACGTCGAGGTCGTCGTCGGCGAGCCGCTCGAGGTACGCCAGCGTCTGCGCCGTCGTCGCCTCGAGGTAGCCGAGCAGCAGCTCCGCCGACGCGCGAACCTGCCCGACCTCGTCGGGGGACTGGCCGTAGCCCGTCGCGGCGTCGTCGAACGGCAGGCCGAAGCGCTCCGACCAGCCCTGCGCCGTCCACACCTCCGCGACGCCCGCGAGCGGTGCGACCTGCGCGTCCTGCACGCGCGCGGTGTGCCACGCGAGCCAGGCGAGCGTGTTGGCGTCGGGGTCCGGGCGGCGCGTGAGGAGCGCGTCGTCGGCGCCGTCGAGCGCCGCGCGCAGGTCCTCCCCGATGCGTCCGAACCCGTTCGCCAGGACCTCTGCCGACCGCATGGCGCCTCCTCGTGGGGTCGTGCCGCCCGGGCGGTGCGCCGGGCGCGTCCACCACGACGCTACGAAGCGGCCGGGACGCGCGCGACCGGGCGGGTGCCGCGGCGCCTTAATGTTTGATAACTTGTAGAACAAGCGCTCCGAATCCGCCGGGTGTCGGTCCGCTCGACGCCCCTGCGACGACGACCGTCCTCGAGGACCTGTTCGACCGTCCGCCCGACCATCCGCTCGACCATCTCCTCCGACCGCCCGGGAGGCTCGCCATGACCGTCCCCGTACCCGTCCCGCCCACCTCGCGGGACGCATCCGTGCCGTCTGTACCCGTGCCGTCCGGCCCCGTGCCGTCCGGCCCCGTGCCGTCCGGCGGGCCGACCGACCCCGCCACGTCCGCCTGGCCCGCGCGCGTGCCGTGGCGCGCGGTCGTCACGTTCGTCGTCGTCGCGTGCGGCCTCGCGTGGCTCGTGGCCGCACCGCTGTGGGCGGGGGACGGCCTCGCGTCGCCGCTGTTCGCCGTGCTGGCCGCGGTCACCATGTGGACGCCGGCCGCCGCGGTCCTCGTCGTCACGCTGCTGCTGCGCGTGCCCGCGCGGGACCGGCTGCGCGCCCTCGGCGCGTGGCCGCTGCGCCCGGCGCGCCGCACGGTCGGCCTCACCGCGGTCGGGCTCGTCGTGCCGCTGGTCGTCGTGGCCGTGACGACGCTCGTGGCGGGTGCCGTGGGCCTCGTCGACCTCGACCTCGTCGGCTTCTCCGGCTTCGCGGCGCAGGTCGACGCGACGCTGCCCGCGGGCGCGTCCGTGCCGCCCGTCACGGTGCTCGTCGTCGCGCAGCTGCTCGCCATCCCGCTCGCCGCCCTCGTCAACAGCCTGCTCGCGCTCGGCGAGGAGATCGGCTGGCGCGGGTGGCTGCTGCCGGCGCTGCTGCCGCTGGGCACGTGGCCGGCGCTGCTCGTCAGCGGTGCGGTCTGGGGCCTGTGGCACGCGCCGCTGATCCTGCTCGGCTACAACTTCGGCCGCACCGACGCCGTGGGCGTGCTGCTCATGGTCGGCGGGTGCGTCGCGTGGGGCGTGCTGCTGGGCTGGCTGCGGCTGCGCAGCGGGTCGCTCTGGCCCGCGGTCGTCGCGCACGGGTCGCTCAACGCCGTGGGCGGGCTCGCGGCGCTGCTCGTCGCGGTCGGCGAGACACCCGACATGGCGGTCGTCGGGCCGCTGGGCCTGGTCGGGTGGGGCGTCCTCGCCGTCGTGGCGGTCGTCCTCGCGGCGACCGGGCAGCTGCGGCGCCGTGGCGCGCTCGGCACCCCGGCCGCGACCGCGGCGCCCACCGCGTGAGGACGTGACGCGTCGGGACCGGCACGCGGGAGGACCGTGACGCGCGCCCACCACCCGG
>NZ_JBHUZW010000171.1:0-6129 GCF_042667215.1 Cellulomonas sp. NPDC057328
GCGGGCACCGGCGGCCCCGCGTCCCGCCGCCCCCGCTTCGCACCGCACCACGCCCACGAGGAGTCGTCATGCCCGTCACCGAGTACTTCACGGAGCTCGCGAGGGCGGCGTCGGCCGCCCTGGCGGAGGAGTTCCCCGACGCTCCAGCCACGACCACCACCGTCACCGACGCCGCGCAACGGTCCGCGGCCGCCTCCTGGCAGGCTCTGGCGGTGCATCCCCTGCAGGTCCTGGAGACGGGGTACCAGGACGTCGTCCGCGCGGCGGGGGCGTCGGCCCGCACCGACGACGAGCGTCGCGACGTGGAGTCCGAGGCCCTGTCCCGGTTCTTCGCGCTCGGGTCGACGCCGCTGCTGCGGCTCGAGGTCCCGCCCGGCGCGCTGGACACCCTCCTGTCGGACAAGCCGCTCGTCGAGGACCTCCTCGACCAGATGGCGTCGGCCGCGTCGCTGGTGCGGGAGAAGCTCGACCACCCGGCCCGGGATGACGTCACGATCGCCGACCTCGCGTCCGTCGTCACGTGGGCGACCCGCGCCGTCACCGCCATGGCCCCGGCGGGGGTGCGCACACCGCTCCCTGCGGGGGTCGAGCAGGCCGCGCGCTACCTCGGGATGCTGGACACCGGCTGGTCCGGCCCGGACGCGGTCGCGGCGTGGGTGAACGCGCACCAGAACCACGTCCGGGAGGCCGACCTCCTGGACCTGCTCGCGACGCTCCAGGACGAGCTCGTCGTCCCCCTCCGCCGGCCGGACAACGCGGTCGCCGCGGTGCGCGCGCTGTACAACATCGAGTCCTTCACGCTGGTGCGCCTGCTGCACCGGTTCGAGGGCGGGACGGCGTCCGCGCCGATGCCGGTCGACCGGCGTCGGGTCGCCAGCGGCCTCGTCACGGGGGCGATGCACCCCGCGACGCTCACCGCCTGGCACGAGAAGCAGATCGCGGCCCTGTCGGCGGCGATCACGACCGTCGACGGCGCGCTGCGCACCCAGCTGGGCACCGCACGGCCCGTGACCCGGTTCTACCTGAAGGGCGGGCGTGCGCTCTTCACCGCCCTGGGCACCCCGGAGCTCGGCGGGAACGACTGGGACACCGGCATCCTCATCGACCCCGACCTCGACCCCGAGGCCTGGTACACCGCGTTCGCCGGGGTGCACGACGTCGTCGTCCGCACCCTCGACGGGTTCCGGTACGGCTACACGCAGGAGCTGCACCGGACGACGCCCGCCACGCGGGTCCTCGCGTCGGCCGCGTCGGCGGGGCCGGACCTGGACAACGCGGCCCTGAGCGAGGCCGCGGAGTCCGCCGAGGACCAGCTGCACCGCGCCCAGCTGGTCCGCCGCCCGCACCTGGCCGCCGCTGCGCCGGGAGCCCTGGGGCAGGTCGCGCAGCGCGTCGGCCGGCCCGCGGGCGTCAACGGCGAGCTCGTCGACGTCGGCATCCCGACCCGTTCCTCGGTGGAGCTGCTCGAGCTCTGGCGCACGATGACGGTCGCCGCACAGCCGGGCGTGTCCGGCACGGCGCTCCCGGTGCCCACGCTGCCGTACTTCGTCGCGGACCTGTCGACCATCCTCCGCGAGGCGGTGGCCGACGAGCAGAGCGAGCCGGACCACAAGCTCGGCAAGCGCCTGGTGCGCCTCGCGACCGTGCTCGCCGGCGCGGGCCTCGGCGCCGAGGTCGCCCGGCGGCGGGAGCGTCTCGCCGCGGTGCTGCCGAGGACCGTCGAGCTGCTCCGCCCGGACGTCGCCGGCGCCGCCGGTCGGCTGCAGGTCATCACCCTGTCCGACCTGGTCGACTCGCAGTCGGAGCCGCCCACCGCGGACGCGGCCGTGGACGAGCACCTGGCGGCGCAGCTGCGCGCCGGCCTCCTGTACGACGAGCGCGACCCGCAGGTGGTGCGGATCTGGGCCGCGGTCGAGCAGGGGATCGCCGAGGCGAGGCGTGCCGAGGCCCGGACCCTGCTAAGCATCCAGGCAGGGGCGCACCGCGTCGCGGCGACGGTGCTGTCCGACCGGGCGGTCCGTGAGCGCAGTCTGGGCGTGGACCTCACGCGCACGGAGCAGGCAGGGCCCTGGAGAGTCCTCGTCCAGGCGCTCGACCGCCTCGCCCGGGTGAGCACGGACGCCGCCCGGTGCGTGGTCAGCGGGTCGCTCGGCGCCCGGCTGCAGCTCTGGCACGCCGGGGTGGCGGACCCGCCGACGGTCGCTCCCGTCGACCGCGTCACCGTGGACCTCTGGCTGCCTCACCAGGACGCCGAGCGGGTCGGCGTCGCGCTGGGCACCGTCCGGACCGCGCTGTCCCCGTTCGGCGACGCGCGCGTCGTCGGGGAGGGGCCGCAGGCGCGTGCCGTGCTGAGGCTCGACCTGACGACGTCGCCGACGATCGGTACGGCCACCGGTCAGGTGGCGCTGGTGGTGCGTCCGGTGGCCCCCGGGGACGCCGCCTCGCTCGACGTGATCCGCGGGTGGTCGGTGACGCCGACCCGCCGTCTGGTCGAGCAGTACCTCGAGTCGGCGGCGGCGGTGCCCGACTTCGACCTGCGCGAGGCTGAGCACGCGGCGTCGAGCACGCTGCTGCGACGGGTGCTCGGGCACGCCGTGGGGCCCCTGCGCACCGGCCGCGCGCTCTGAGGACGCCGCCGCGACGGCTCCCGCGCCGGCCTCCGCCGCGGCGGCCTCCTGTCGCGGCGGCGGCACGGCTACGGATCGGTGCGCGCGTCGCCCCCTAGACTTGTGCACCATGTCCACCCTCTCCCGCGACGAGGTCGCGCGCGTCGCCGCGCTCGCCCGGATCGACCTGACGCCGGGCGAGCTCGACCGCCTCGCCGGCGAGCTCGACGTCATCGTCGAGTCGGTCGCCCGGGTGTCCGAGGTCGCGACGCCCGACGTCCCCGCGACCAGCCACCCGCTGCCGCTGACCAACGTGTTCCGCGCCGACGTGCCCGTCGCGCCGCTGGACCGCGACGAGGTGCTCGCCCAGGCGCCGGCCGCCCAGGACGGCAAGTTCCTCGTCCCGCAGATCCTGGGGGAGGAGGCGTGAGCGCCGCGACGAGCGGGGCGGACAGCCGCCTGACCCACATGCCGGCGTCCGAGCTGGCGCAGCGGCTGGGCGCACGCGAGGTCAGCAGCGTCGAGCTGACGCAGGCGCACCTCGACCGCATCACGGCCGTCGAGCCGCAGGTGCACGCCTTCCTGCACGTCGCCGCCGACGAGGCGCTGGCCACCGCGGCCGACGTCGACGCCCGCCGCGGCGCCGGGGAGGAGCTGCACCCGCTGGCCGGCGTGCCCATCGCGGTCAAGGACGTCGTCGTCACGCGCGGCCTGCCCACCACCGCGGGCTCGCGCATCCTCGAGGGCTGGGTGCCCCCGTACGACGCGACCCTGGTCGAGAAGATCAAGGCCGCGGGCCTGCCGGTCCTCGGCAAGACGAACATGGACGAGTTCGCCATGGGCTCGTCCACCGAGCACTCGGGCTACGGCAACACGCACAACCCGTGGGACCTGGACCGCATCCCCGGCGGCTCCGGCGGCGGCTCGGCGGCCGCGATCGCCGCGTACGAGGCGCCGCTCGCGATCGGCACGGACACCGGCGGCTCGATCCGCCAGCCGGCGGCCGTCACCGGCACGGTGGGCGTGAAGCCGACGTACGGGTCGGTCTCGCGCTACGGCCTCATCGCGCTGGCGTCGTCGCTCGACCAGGCGGGCCCCTGCACGCGCACCGTCATGGACGCCGCGCTGCTGCACGAGCTCATCGGCGGGCACGACCCGCGCGACGCCACGTCGCTGTCCGACCCCGCGACCGGCTACGTCGCCGCGGCGAAGGAGGGCGTCTCGACCGACCTGCGCGGGATGCGGGTCGGCGTCGTCCGGGAGCTGCAGGGCGAGGGCTACCAGCCCGGCGTGCTCGCGCGGTTCGAGGAGTCGCTTGAGGCGCTGCGCAACGCGGGCGCCGAGATCGTCGAGGTCTCCTGCCCGCACTTCACGTACGCGCTCGCGGCGTACTACCTCATCCTCCCCGCGGAGGCGTCGAGCAACCTCGCAAAGTTCGACGGCATGCGCTTCGGCCTGCGCGTCGAGCCGTCCGAGGGTCCGGTGACGGCCGAGCGCGTCATGGCCGCCACGCGCGGCCAGGGCTTCGGCGACGAGGTGAAGCGGCGCATCATCCTCGGCACGTACGCGCTGTCGGCCGGCTACTACGACGCCTACTACGGCTCGGCGCAGAAGGTCCGCACGCTCATCCAGCGGGACTTCGCCGCCGCGTTCGAGCAGGCCGACGTGCTCGTCTCGCCGACCGGGCCGACCACGGCGTTCAAGCTCGGCGAGAAGCTCGACGACCCGCTCGCGATGTACCTCAACGACGTCGCGACGATCCCGGCGAACCTCGCGGGCGTGCCGGGCATGTCGCTGCCGAACGGCCTGTCGGACGACGGCCTGCCGGTCGGCTTCCAGATCCTCGCACCCGCTCGCCAGGACGCCCGGCTGTACAAGGTCGGTGCGGCGCTCGAGGCGCTGCTCGAGTTCGGGTGGGAGGGGCCGCTGCTGCGCCGCGCGCCCGAGCTGACCGGAGGGGTCGCCTGATGAGCACGACGACGAGCGTCGACCTGGTCGACTACGACGACGCGGTGGCCCGGTTCGACCCGGTCATCGGCATCGAGGTGCACGTCGAGCTCGGCACCCGCACCAAGATGTTCGACGGCGCCGAGCAGTCCTTCGGCGAGGAGCCGAACACGCAGATCACCCCCGTGAGCCTCGGCCTGCCGGGCGCGCTGCCGGCGGTCAACGGCACGGCGGTGGAGTACGCGATCCGCATCGGGCTCGCGCTCAACTGCTCGATCGCCGAGTCCTGCCGGTTCGCCCGGAAGAACTACTTCTACCCGGACGTGCCGAAGAACTTCCAGACGTCGCAGTACGACGAGCCGATCGCGCACGACGGCTGGGTCGACGTCGAGCTCGAGGACGGCACCACCTTCCGCGTCGAGATCGAGCGCGCGCACATGGAGGAGGACGCCGGCAAGAACACCCACGTCGGCGGCGCCACGGGCCGCATCCACGGCGCCGAGTACTCGCTGGTCGACTACAACCGCGCCGGCGTGCCGCTCGTCGAGATCGTCACGCGGCCCATCACGGGCGCCGGCGAGCGCGCGCCCGAGGTGGCGCGCGCGTACGTGCAGACGCTGCGGGACCTGTTCCGCGCCCTGGGCGTGTCCGAGGCCCGCATGGAGCGCGGCAACGTGCGCGCGGACGTCAACGTGTCGCTGCGCCCGACGCCCGAGTCGGCGCTCGGCACGCGCACCGAGACGAAGAACGTCAACTCGTTCCGCTCCGTCGAGCGGGCGGTGCGCTACGAGATCAGCCGCCAGGCGGCCGTGCTCGACGGCGGCGGCACGATCGTGCAGGAGACGCGGCACTGGCACGAGGACACGGGCAGCACGACGTCCGGCCGCGTGAAGTCCGACGCCGAGGACTACCGGTACTTCCCGGAGCCGGACCTCGTGCCGATCGTCCCCGACCCGGCGTGGGTCGAGGAGATCCGCGCGTCGCTGCCCGAGCTGCCCGCCGCGCGGCGCCGCCGCCTGCAGGGCGAGTGGGGCTACGCCGACGCCGAGATGCGCGACGTCGTCAACGCCGGCGCCGTCGAGCTCATCGAGTCGACCGTCGCCGCGGGCGCCTCGCCGGCCGCCGCCCGCAAGTGGTGGATGGGCGAGCTCGCGCGCACGGCGAAGCAGCAGGAGGTCGAGCTCGCCGAGCTGCCGATCACGCCCGCGCAGATCGGCGCGCTGCAGCAGCTCGTCGACGCCGGGCGCATCAACGACAAGCTCGCGCGCCAGGTGCTCGAGGGCGTGCTCGCGGGGGAGGGTGACCCCGAGCAGGTCGTCGTCGCGCGCGGGCTCGAGGTCGTCTCCGACGACGGCCCGCTGCTCGAGGCCATCGACGCGGCACTCGCGGCCCAGCCCGACATCGCCGAGAAGATCCGCGGCGGCAACCTCGGGCCGGTCGGCGCCATCATCGGCGCCGTCATGAAGGCCACGCGCGGCCAGGCCGATGCGGGCCGCGTCCGCGAGCTCGTGCTGGAGCGCGTGCAGGCCGGCTGACACCGGCCACCGCACGGCCACGGCGCCGGCACCCCGCGGGG
>NZ_JBHUZW010000172.1:0-5807 GCF_042667215.1 Cellulomonas sp. NPDC057328
CCTCCGACCTCCGGGTCGGGGGCCGTCGCCGCGTCGGTGCACCGCCGGGTGCTCACCAGCCCAGGGTGCGGCGCAGCCGGCGGACCGCCTCGCGGCCCGCGCGGTTCGCGCCGACGGTCGACGCGCTCGGCCCGTACCCGACGAGCTGCAGGCGCGGCTCGCCGACGACCTCGGTGCCGTCCATGCGGATGCCGCCGCCGGGTGCGCGCAGCCCGAGGGGCGCGAGGTGGTCGAGCGTGGCGCGGAACCCGGTCGCCCACAGGAGCGTGCGCGCCGGGACGAACGGCGGGCCGTCGACCCACCCCCCGACGTCGGCCGCGACGCCGGGCAGGTCGGCGGGCACGTCGTCGCTGGCCTCCAGGGCGTCGAGCGCGGGCGCGCCCGGGTCCCACGCGACGCCGTCGGGCTCGATGCGGTCGAACACCCGGCGCGCGCGCAGCACGCCCGCGGCGATGCCGGCGCGGTACGCGGGCGTCAGCGGCAGGCCCGTCACGCTGACCACGGACCGCGGGGGCAGCCCGGCGCGGGTGCGCTCGTCGACGCGGGACACGGCCTCGCGGCCGAGCTCGGGCGTGAACTCGGCGTCGAGCCAGCGCGGCGGGCGGCGCGTCACCCAGGTCGTCGTCGTGACCTCCGCGAGCTGCAGCAGCAGCTGCACGGCGGACGTGCCGCCGCCCACCACGACGACGTGCCCGTCCGCGAGGTCGCGGGCGTCCCGGTAGTCGTGCGTGTGCAGCTGGCGCCCGCGGAACGTCGCGCGCCCGGGGTACGACGGCCAGAACGGGCGCTGCCACGTGCCGGACGCGGTGACGACCGCGCGGGCCGCCCACACGACGACCTCGTCGGGGTGCTCGGCGTGCCGCGTCGTGACGAGGTACCGGGGCTCCGGCCCGCCCTCGGGCGCGCGCTCGACGCGCTGCACCCGCACCGGTCGCTGCACGTTGAGCCCGTAGGCCTCCTCGTACTGCGCGAAGTAGTACGGCACGGCGTCCGCGGCGGGCTCGCCGGGGTCGACGACGACGAGCGGCATGCCGGGCAGGTCGTGCACCGCGTGCGCGTCGGCCAGGGTGAGGCTGCGCCAGCGGTGCTGCCACGCCCCGCCGGCGTGCGGGTTGTCGTCGAGGACGACGAACGTGCCGGCCGCCCGCTCCCACCCGCGCGACCCGACGGCCACGAGGCCGGTGCGCTGCAGGTGGTACGCCGTGGAGAGGCCCGCCTGCCCGGCGCCGACGACGAGGACGTCGACGTCGACGGTGCGCGGCCCCGCCGCCGCCCGGCGGGCACGACGCCCGCGGAGGGCGGCGGTGGCGCTGGGGGGAGAGTCCATGGCGGCGTCCACGCTACCGGCCGTCCCCGCCGCGCGTCGGGGCCGTCCGGCCGTCGCCACCGCCCGTCCACGACCCCTCCACACGCAGGGTCGGACGCACCGGACCGGACGGGAGCACCCGGACGCGCCCGGGGGCGGCGCGGCGCGTGGTGGGATGGGCCCATGACGTCCGACACCGACGCGCCGACGCTCGTGACGGCCGTCGCGGGGCCGCTGGACCCCCCGACGGCGGACGCGGTGCGGCGCCTGCACCACGACGCGGCGCGCGCCGACGGGGTCGCGCCGCTGTCCGAGCAGCCGCTGCTGTGGCTGACCGAGCGCGAGGCGCCCGTGGTCCACCTGCTGGCGCACGCGGGCGGCGCGACGGACGCCGGCGACGGCACCGGCCCGCTCGTCGGCTACGGGCAGCTCGACGTCGGCACGACCACCCGCGTGAGCGCGGAGGTCGTCGTCCACCCGTCCCACCGCCGGCGCGGCGTCGCGTCGGCGCTGCTCGCGCGGGCGCGGGCGGAGACCGCGACCGTCCCCGGGCGGCGGCTCTCGGTGTGGGCGCACGGCGACGTCCCGGCGGCGCGCGCGACGGCACGGACGGCCGGCCTCGTCGTCGTCCGGGAGCTGCTGCGCATGGCCGTCGACCTCGAGGCGCACCCGCCGGCCGACGCCGTCCTGCCGCCGGGCGTCGAGGTCCGCCCGTTCGTGCCGGGCCGCGACGAGGAGGCGTGGCGCCGGGTCAACGCGCGCGCGTTCGCCCACCACCCGGAGCAGGGCCGCATGACGTCGGCGGACCTGCGGGCCCGCGAGGCGGAGCCGTGGTTCGACGCGGCCGGCTTCCTCCTCGCCGAGCGCGACGGGCAGCTGCTCGGGTCGGTGTGGACCAAGGTGCACCCCGCCGGCGAGGCTCCCGACGCGGAGCCCGGCGAGGAGGTCGGCGAGATCTACGTGGTGGGCGTCGACCCGGACGCGCAGGGGCTGGGGCTGGGGCGCGCGCTGACGGCGCTCGGGCTCGCCCACCTGCGCGACCGCGGGCTGCGCACGGCGATCCTCTACACGGGCGCGGAGAACACGGTCGCGGTGCACACGTACGAGCGCGCGGGGTTCGCGCGCGCCGCCGTCGACGTCATGTACGGGCCGCCGGCGCAGGAGGCGCCGACCCCGCAGGGGTGACCTCGGCCGGGCGGCACGACGGCCGCCCGGTGCGCCGCCCGGACGACACGACGAGTTCACCGGCTGGTGCCACCATGGGCACATGACCGACGCCCCCGCGATCGACCCGGAGCTCGCCGCGAGCATCGCCGAGCACGTCGACACCGAGGACACCGAGGCCCTCCCCGAGACCGGGCCCCTCCCCGACGACCGCTTCCTCGACCGCGAGCTGTCGTGGCTCGCGTTCAACCAGCGGGTCCTGGAGCTCGCGGAGGACCCGGACCTGCCGCTGCTGGAGCGCGTGCGGTTCCTCGCGATCTTCGCCTCCAACCTGGACGAGTTCTTCATGGTCCGCGTGGCCGGCCTCAAGCGCCGCATCGCGACCGGCATCGCGGTGACCGCGGCGTCGGGGCTGTCGCCGCGGCAGGTGCTCGAGGCGATCAGCGAGCGCGCGCACGAGCTCATGGCGCGGCACGCGGCCGTGTTCCAGGGCGACGTGCAGCCGGCGCTCGCGGCCGAGGGCATCACGATCGTGCGGTGGGACGACCTCGGCGAGGCCGAGCAGGACCGGCTGCACAAGTTCTTCCGCCGCCAGATCTTCCCGGTGCTGACGCCGCTGGCCGTCGACCCGGCGCACCCGTTCCCGTACATCTCGGGGCTGTCCCTCAACCTGGCCGTGAGCGTCGTCAACCCGACGAGCGGCAAGGAGCACTTCGCGCGCGTGAAGGTGCCGCCGCTGCTCCCCCGGTACATCGCGGTCGACGCGTCCGGACGCCCGAGCGCGCCGGACCACGCGGGCGCGGAGAGCGGCCCGATGTCGTTCGTGCCGGTCGAGGACGTCATCGCGCAGCACCTCGACATGCTGTTCCCCGGCATGGAGGTGCGGGAGTTCCACACGTTCCGCATCACGCGCAACGAGGACGTGGAGGTCGAGGAGGACGACGCCGAGAACCTCCTCAAGGCGATGGAGAAGGAGCTGCTGCGTCGGCGGTTCGGGCCGCCCGTGCGCCTGGAGGTCGCCGAGGGCATCAGCAACCGGGTGCGCAAGTTCCTCGTGCGCGAGCTCGGCATGTCCGACGACGACGTGTACGAGCTGCCCGCGCCGCTGGACCACACGGGCCTCAACCTCATCGCCGACCTGGACCGCCCGGAGCTGCAGTACCCGCGCTTCGTGCCGGCGACGCACCGGCACCTGGCCGAGGTGGAGTCCGCGAGCGCGACGGACGTGTTCGCGGCGATCCGCGCGCGCGACATCCTGCTGCACCACCCGTACGACTCGTTCTCGACGTCGGTGCAGACGTTCCTCGAGCAGGCGGCGGCGGACCCGCACGTGCTGGCGATCAAGCAGACGCTGTACCGCACGTCGGGTGACTCCCCCATCGTCGACGCCCTCATCGACGCGGCGCAGGCCGGCAAGCAGGTGCTGGCGCTGGTGGAGATCAAGGCGCGGTTCGACGAGCAGAACAACATCTCGTGGGCGCGCAAGCTCGAGCAGGCCGGCGTGCACGTCGTCTACGGCATCGTCGGCCTCAAGACGCACTGCAAGCTGTCGCTCGTGGTACGCCAGGAGGCGGACGGCCTGCGCCGGTACAGCCACGTCGGCACGGGCAACTACCACCCGAAGACCGCGCGCCTGTACACCGACCTCGGCCTGCTCACGGCGGACCCGGAGGTGGGGCAGGACCTCACGCGCCTGTTCAACCAGCTGTCCGGCTACGCGCCGAAGTCGCGGTTCCACCGCCTGCTCGTCGCGCCGCGCTCGGTGCGCACGGGGCTCGTCGCCCGGATCGAGCGCGAGGCGGAGGCCGCGCGCCGCGGCGAGCCCGCGTGGATCAAGATCAAGGTCAACTCGATGGTCGACGAGGCGACGATCGACGCGCTGTACCGCGCGTCGCAGGCCGGCGTGCCGATCGACATCAACGTGCGCGGCATCTGCGCGATCAGGCCCGGCGTGCCCGGCCTGTCCGAGACGATCCGTGTGCGGTCGATCCTCGGGCGGTTCCTCGAGCACTCGCGCGTGTTCGCGTTCGCGCACGCGACGCCCGGGCCCGAGGACGGGTTCGAGGGGCCCGAGGTGTTCATCGGGTCGGCCGACCTCATGCACCGCAACCTCGACCGGCGCGTCGAGGCGCTCGTGCGCGTGGCCGACCCGGCGCAGGTGGCCGAGCTCATCGAGCTGCTCGACGAGTCGAACGACGAGCGGACGTCGTCGTGGCACCTCGGCGCGGACGGCGTCTGGGAGCGGCACCACCGCGGGCCCGACGGGCCCCTCGTCGACGTGCAGCAGGCCCTCGTCCAGCGGCAGAGGCGCCGGCCGGGCTCGTCGCGGTGAGCGCACCCGCCGCGCCGGCGGTCCAGGCCGCCGGGGCCCTCGTGTGGCGCGTGCGCGCCGGCCGCCTGCAGGTCGCCCTGGTGCACCGGCCGCGGTACCGCGACTGGTCGTGGCCGAAGGGCAAGCTCGACCCGGGCGAGGCGGTCACCGCCGCGGCGGTGCGCGAGGTCGAGGAGGAGACCGGGCTGGCCGTCGTCCTCGGCGTGCCGCTGCCCGGGCTGGAGTACGAGCTGTCGGACGGCAGGCACAAGGTCGTGCACTACTGGGCCGCGCAGGTCGCCGGCCGCGAGGACGGCACCGTGCTCGCGGCGCGTCCCCGCGTGACGCCCGCCGGGGCGGACGAGATCGACCGCTGGGAGTGGTGCGACGTGGCCGCTGCCGCCCGGCGGCTGACCCGCAAGGCGGACCGCCGGCCCCTCGACGCGCTCGTCGAGGCGTACGCGAAGGACCGGCTGGACACGCGCGCGCTCGTCGTGGCGCGGCACGGCCAGGCACGCAAGCGCGCGCAGTGGGACGGCACCGAGGGCGACCGGCCCCTCACGTCGCTCGGTGGCGAGCAGGCCGACGCGATGGTGCCGGTGCTCGCGGCGTTCGGGGTGGCGCGCGTCGTGACGAGCGGGTGGGAGCGCTGCGCCGCGACCGTCGCGCCGTTCGCGCGCGCGGCGGGCCTGACGCCCGAGATCGCGCACGAGCTCACCGAGGCGCGGCACGACGAGTCGCCCGCGCGCGTCGCGGCGCTGGTCGACGGGTGCCTCGACGCGCGCGTCGACACCGTGCTGTGCACGCACCGGCCCGTCCTGCCGACGGTGCTGGACGTGCTGGCGACGCACGCGCGCCGACCGGCGGCGAACCGGCTGCCCGCGCAGAACCCCTACCTGCAGCCGGGCGAGGTGCTCGTGGCGCACGCGGCGGTGACGCGGCGCGGGACGCGTGTCGTCGCGGTGGAGACGCACCGCTCGACCGTCGAGGACTGACCCCGCTCCCCCGGCCGGCCGCGTGCCGGCC
>NZ_JBHUZW010000173.1:0-5772 GCF_042667215.1 Cellulomonas sp. NPDC057328
CCCCGCGGCTCACCAGCGGGCGTTGCGGGCGAGCTCGAGCGCCATCTCCTGCCACCACTGGCCGGCGGCCGGGCCGCCGTTGCAGGCGCCGTCCGACTCGCCGGGCAGCTTGACCCACAGCAGCGCGTCGAGCCCGGCGACACCCGTGCTCGTGGTGGGACGGTCCCCGAGGGCGCGACCGCGCGGGTTGCACCACTCGCCGTTCGAGCCGTTGCCGTTGCGCGAGGTGTCGATCACGAACGTGCGGCCGCCGGTCAGGCGCGAGATCTCCTGGCCGTACGCCGTCGACTCCGCGGTGGTGCGGTAGTTCGACGTGTTCAGCGCGAAGCCGACCGCGTGCTCGAAGCCGACGAGCTGGAGGCGGCGCGCCGCCTCCGCGGCGGGCAACCACGCCGAGTGGCCGGCGTCGATGTAGACGCGGGCACCGGCCTGCGTCAGCGACCGGGCGGCGTACTTGAGGAACCCGACGCGGTCGCCCTGCCCGGCGCAGTCGCCGAGCTGCGCGAGGGCGTCGGGCTCGAGGATGAGGATCGGACGGCCCTGGATGCCCTGCGCGACCTGGTCGACCCAGCGCGCGTACTCGGACTCGGCGACGCCGCCGCCCGAGTGGGAGCCGCAGTCGCGGCCCGGGATGGCGTAGAAGACGACCGTCGCGGTCCTGCCGGCGGCGGCCGCGCGGCCCGTGTAGTCGCGGAGCTCGGCCTGCGCGACGGACGCGTCGGCCCAGTTGCCCACCCAGTACGCCTGCGGCGTCAGGGCGATCTTCTCGAGCAGCGCCTTGTCCGTGCCGGACGCGGCCTGCCACGCGCGGTACGACTGGTTGGCCGTGTCGACGTAGAGCGAGCTGTTCTGCACGGGCGGCGTGGTGACCGTCGGCGTGGGCGTCGGCGTGGGCGTCGGCGTCGCGGTGCGGGTCGGCGTGGGGGTCGGCGTCGCGGTGGGCGTGGCCGGCGGCGTGCCGACCGAGCCGGTGCAGACGGTGCCGTTCAGCGTGAACCGGCCGGGCACCGGGTTGCTGCCGGACCACGCGCCGTTGAAGCCGAAGGACACCGTGCCGTTGGTCGCGACGTTGCCGTTCCAGCCGATGTTGCGGACCGAGACCTCCGAGCCGGAGGTGGTCAGCGCACCGTTCCACAGCTGGCCGATCTGCTGCCCGGAGGCGAGCGTCCAGCGCAGGTCCCAGCTGGTCAGCGGGTCGCCGAGGTTGGTGATCGTGACGTTGGCGCCGAAGCCGCCGGGCCACTGGCTGCTCACGGCGTAGGACACGCGGCAGCCGGGGGCGGCCTGCGCGGCCGTGCTCGTCAGGGCCGTGAGGCCCGTGGTGACGACCGCGGCGGCGGCGACCGCGGCGGCCACCTTCCGGCGGACGGACGTCACCGTCGTCGTGCGGGGGGACATGTGCGCTCCTCGGGTCGGGAGGTGAGCCCGCGCGCGGCGCGCGGCCCGGGGTCTGCGCGGGGACGGCCGTCGTCGTCGACCCGGCGCCCGCGCGATCGACCCGAGCAAACCCGACGAACCGCCGTCGGGGCGAGCGCGCGGCGCATCCCTAATCGTTTTGTCATGCGGGGCACCCGTCGGCGGCACCGCGGCCGGGGGGCGCACGCCGGGGGTCGGTGCCGCCTCAGGGCCGCGCGCGGACGTCGCGGTGGTAGTCGCGGGTGGCGCGGCGGCGACGGGCCCGCTCCTCGGCCGCGAGCCGGGCGTCGGTGCGCTGCGCGTGCCACGCCGCCTCCTTCGCGAGCCGGCGCCAGCTGTCGTACCGGCGCTCGGCGAGCTCCCCCGTGGCCAGCGCCTCCCGGACGGCGCAGCCCGGCTCCGTCCCGTGCGCGCAGTCGCGGAACCGGCAGCGCGCCGCGAGCGCGGCGACGTCGGCGAACGTCGCGTCGAGCGCGTCCTCGTCCGCCACCAGGCCGACGCCGCGGATGCCCGGGGTGTCGACGAGCACGGCGCCGTCCGCGAGGGGCACCAGCTCGCGGTGGGTGGTCGTGTGCCGGCCGCGTCCGTCGGCACGCCGCTCCCCGGTCGCCATGACCTCGCGGCCCGCGAGCGCGTTGACGAGCGTGGACTTGCCCGCGCCCGACGGGCCGACCGCGACGAGGGCGACGCCGGGGCGCAGCAGCGCGCGCAGCGGGTCGAGGCCGTCCCCGGTCGGGACGCTCACGGTGTGCACGTCGACGCCGAGCGCGACCGCCGCGACCTCGGCCGCCATGCCGGCCGGGTCGGGCACGAGGTCCGCCTTCGTCAGCACGACCACGGGCGTCGCACCGGACCGCCACGCGAGCGTGAGGAGCCGCTCGACCCGGCCGAGGTCGGGGTCCGGGTCGAGGTGCTCGACCACGAGCACCACGTCGACGTTGGCGGCCATCACCTGCGCGAGCGACGTGCGGTCCGCGGAGTCGCGCACGAGCGCGGTGCGCCGGGGGTGCAGCACCGCCACGCGCGGCGGCGCGTCGCCGTCCGGCCCCGCGCCGTCCGGTCCCGCGACGTCCGGCACGGCGACGTCGACGACGTCGCCCACGGTCGGCGGCACCCGCGTCCCGTCCGGCTGCGGCACGAGCCCGTCGCGGTCGAGCGCCACCCGCCGCGGGGCCGCGGCGACGTCGTCCGCCGGGACCACGAGCACGGCGCCGCGGTCCGCGCGCACCACGAGCGCCGGCCCGGCCGCGGGGGCCGGTCCGTGCGGGTGCGCCGGGGACGTCATGCGGCCGACGGTAGGCGCGGGCCGCCGCACGGGGCACGCGCATTTCGGGCGTCCCCCGGTCAGCCGCCCGCGTACTCCGGCCCGCCCGTGACGCCGAGCGCCTCCTCGAGCGACGTCACGCCGTTGGCCGTCAGCCACCCGGTGAGCTCGCGCCCGACCCAGCGCAGGTGCCAGCCCTCGGGGGCGTACCCCGTGACGGCGGTGTTCTGCTCGGTGTACCGGACGACGAACCCGAACTCGGCGCCGCGCTGGGCCACCCACGTGCCCTCGGGCGTCGTCGCGAAGCACGTCTGCAGGTCGCACGACGGCGTGGAGCCGCTCTCCACGTCGACGGCCAGGCCGGTCTGGTGCTCGGAGTGGCCGGGACGGGCGCTGTACCGCTCGGCGTGCGCGAAGCCCCGGCGCGCCTCGATGTCCGCGCGGGTCGCCGACTGCGCCGCGTACGACCGGTACCCGCTCCCCACCTCCAGCGCCACGCCCTCGGCGCGCGCCGTGGCGAGCATGGCCGTGAGGTCCGGCGCGACGGCGGCCCGCACGAGCACCCCCTCCACGTCGACCAGGTCCGGCGGGACGTGCTCCGCGGGCAGCGCGTGCTGCTTGTTGACGACGACCCACGGCGACAGCGGGTCGGTCGTGGAGTGCTGCGCGAGGTCGAACGTCGGCGTCGGCGGCGCGGCGTCCGCCGGGCGCGCGGGGTCCGTCGGCGCGGTCAGCGCGGCGGCCCACGGCTTGGGGTCCTGCGTCCGCTCGAGCGCCGTGCCGACGGTCAGGGCGCCGTCGACGCGCGGCCACAGCGCCACGGCCAGCCCGGCGAGCAGCGCCGCGACGGCGGCGAGGGCCACGACCAGCCGGCGTCCACGGGAAGGCGTCACGCGGGCGATGCTAGGGCCGATTCCGGACGATCCGGACATCCGACCGAGAACACCACCCGTCGGTGTGGCACGTACGCCTCGGTCAGCCGAGCCTCGACCGACCCGCCGAGCGGCAGCGGCCCGTCCGCCGTGACGCGCGCCCGCACGGCCGGCTCGCGCAGCTGCAGCTGCCCGCGGACCCGTCCGTCCCGTGGCTCGTCGGCGTCCACGACGACGCCCTCGAACGTGCGCCCGACGGCCGGTGCGAGCACCACGGCCTCGACGAGGTCGAGCACGCCGCGGTCGAACGCGCTCGCGCGCCGGCCCGTCCCGGCCATGGTCGCCGGCAGCGCGGGCAGCGCCGCGCGCACCCAGTCCGGCACGTCGCGACCCGCGGCCACCGAGAGGCACACCTCCGTGCCGTACCGGTCCACGAGGCGCCGCAGGGGCGCGGTGACGTGCGCGTACGGCAGCCGGATCGCGGCGTGCTCGGCGTCCGTGCCCGCCGGCGCGGGCCCGTCGTGGCCGAACGCCACGTACGCGGCGCCGCGGAACAGCGACGTCGCCTCGTGCAGGAACGCCGCGTGCGCGCCGGTGCCCGAGTCCAGGCGCGGCAGCACGTCGGCGTACGGCTCGTCGGCGTCCCACGCGATGCCGAGCGCGGCGGCGGTGCGGCGCAGGCGGGCGACGTCGCGGGCGTCGGCCGGCGGCAGCGTGCGCAGCACCCCCACGCCCGCCCCCAGCATGACCCGCGCGGCCACCGCACCCGTCAGCAGGGACACCTGCGCGTTCCAGCCCTCGACGGGCAGCGTGCGGCGGAACCGCAGGGACCAGCCGCCCGCCGGGTCCGGCACGACCTCCTGCTCGGGCACGTCGAGGGAGACGCCGCCGCGGGCGCGCTCGCGCTCCTCGCGGAGCAGCCCCACGGCGCGCACGCCCGCGAGCACGTCGTCGGCGGTCCCGTCGTCGAGCGCCCGCTGCGCACCCTCGTACGTGAGCTGCGCCCGGCTGCGCACGGTCGCGCGCTCGACCTGCACGTCGACGGGCTCCCCGTCGGCGTCGAGGTCGACCTGCCACAGCACCGCGGGCCGCTCCTGCCCGGGCAGGAGGCTCGCCGCACCCTCCGACAGCACCTCCGGGTGCAGGGGCACGCGCCCGTCGGGCGCGTAGACCGTGCTGCCGCGCTCGTGCGTCGCGACGTCCAGCGCACCGCCCGGGCGCACGAAGGACGCGACGTCCGCGATCGCGTACCGCAGCCGCCAGCCGCGCCCGTGCCGGGCCACGTGCACGGCCTGGTCGAGGTCGGTCGACCCCTCGGGGTCCACGGTGACGAACGGGACGTCCGTGCGGTCGGCCCGCACGCTCAGCTCGTCGCGCCCCGCGGCGTCCGGTGCCGCGCCCGTGCGCGCGGCGTGCTGGGCCTCCGCGAGGGCGTCGGCGGGCCAGCCGCGCACGACGCCGACCTCCGCGCGCAGGGACTCGAGGCCCGCGGCCACCTCGGCGGCGTCGGCGGGCCGGGCGGCGAGACGGACGGGGCGGCCGGGCACGCGGCGACTCTAGGCGGCGCCGCGCGGGTCCGCCGGTCGGGCGTCCGGGACCACCCGGGGGACCCGGGGCCGGCGCGGCGGTCAGGCGGCCGGCTCGGCCAGCAGCACGACGTTGTCGGTGTAGTGCCGCGTGCGGCGGTCGAAGTTGCCGCCGCAGGTGACCAGCACGAGGCGGGGCGGGCCCGTGACCGCGAACAGGTCGTCGGGCAGCGGTGCGGACTTGGGCAGGACGCGCCGCTCGACGAGGCGGTACGGCACGGTGCCGCCACGACCGTCGCCGACCTCGACGCGCGCGCCGAGCGGTGCGTCGAGCACGTCGGCCATGACGCCGGGCCCCGTGACGGTGTCGACGTGGCCGGCCAGCACGACGGTGCCCTCGGCCGCACCGGGCAGCGCGCCCGCGAGCCACCAGCCCACCGCGCCGGGCTCGTCGGGGAGCTCGAGCGCGCCGCCGGCACCGACGCCGACCGGGACGACGGGGACGTCGACCGCGACGTCGGCGACGCGCAGCCGGTCGGGCGGCGGGGCGAGCGGGGGGACGGGCGCAGGGACGGGCGCGAGGACGGGCGGAGGGGCGGCCGCCGCCCCGGGCGGCGTGCCGGCCGGGGCGCCGGTGGTCGGCGGGGACGCGGGTGCCGACGTCGGCGCCGGCGACCCCGGCGACGCCACGAGC
>NZ_JBHUZW010000174.1:0-5762 GCF_042667215.1 Cellulomonas sp. NPDC057328
GCCGGTGGTCGGCCGCGACGCCGCGCTCGTCGTCCTCGGGTCGGTGCCGCCGTCAGCGCAGCGGCACCGTGATCCGCTCGACCAGCGTCACCAGCGTCGTGCGGGCCGCCGGGCTCGCCGACGACAGGCGCGTGTCGCGCATGCGCTCGAGCCGCTTCGCCCACGTGTCGAGCGCGGCGACGACCACGCGCGTCTGCCCGCGGTCGGCCGCCCGGTCGGCGACCTCGATCGCGGCGACGCCCTCGAGCACCGCCAGCCCGCGCAGGTCGCCCGACGCGACGAGCCGCCAGAACGTGTCCCGCAGCGCGTCGACGCTGCCCGGCAGCCAGGCCTGCGCGACCGGCACCGTCGTCATGTCGGTGTCGGCGGCCAGGTAGAAGCCCGGGTACGACGGCTGGTTGTACGTCGTCTGCTGCCGCGCCACCTCGGCCCGGTACTGCGGGTCGTGCATGAGCGTGACCAGCCCGCGGTCGGTCACCTCGGTCGACGTGTACACGCGGATCGCGGACGAGTCGGCGGTCCGCACGAACAGCTCCTCGCGCCAGTCGCCGAGCACGTCGGCGACGAGCGACGGGTTGCCCTTGGTGCCGTTGTTCGTGCGCGTGCCCTCGGCGGTGAGGAGCGTGCCGCGGGCGGCGTCGTCGATCGTCGGCGTCTGGTCGCCCGCGCCGTTGACGAGCTGCGTCGTGCCGTCGGCGGCCCAGCGGATCGACTGGTTGGTGCCGTAGATCGTCGGCTGCAGCACGTCGCCGTCCGCGGAGTAGAGGCCGGACGCGTCCGACCCGCCGGGCAGGCTGGCCCACGCCTCGAGGCCGGGGACGTCGGGACGGACGTCACCGATCATGCCGCGGCCGGTGTCGCGGCCCGAGTAGACGCCGAACAGCGTCTCGCCGGTCGCCGCGTCGCGCATCGCCATGCCGTACGGCGCGTACGCGCCGCCCTCGTGCACGGTGAAGATCTCCAGCCCGGGGCGGGCCGGGTCGATGTCGGTCACGTGCATGGCGTCGCCGTGGCCGAGCCGCGCCTGCTCGCCGGGCGTCGCGGAGCCCTCCGGCATCTCGGCGAACGACGAGTAGAGCAGCGAGCCGTCGTCGTCGATCGTGGCCGAGCCGTAGACGATCTCGTGCTTGCCGTCGCCGTCGACGTCGGCCGCGGACAACGAGTGGAAGCCCTGCGTCGTGATCGTGCCGAACTCCGGGTCGGTGCCGTCACGCCCGTGCGGCCCGTCGTTGAACGGGTTCGTCATGGGCGTCCACCCGGAGTCGACGTACCAGCGCTCCCGCAGCGCCTTCCCGTCCCAGTCGTAGGCCACGAGCGTCGAGCGCGTGTAGTAGCCGCGCGCGAACACCGCCGACGGCTGCGTGCCGTCGAGGTAGGCCACGCCGGCCAGGAACCGGTCGACGCGGTTGCCCGGCTCGATGCGGGACATCGCGTAGTCGCCCCACAGCAGCCCGTCGTCCGTGCGGCCCGGCTTGTAGTCCACCGTCTGCAGCTCGCGGCCGTCCCCGCCGACCACCGTGAGGTACTCCGGGCCCTCGAGGACGAACCCTGCGAAGTTCCGCAGCACGTTGCGGGCCGACCGGCCGGGCGCGTAGACGTCCATGAAGTAGTCGGTCAGCGCACGGGCGTCCGCGTCGGAGAGCGGGTACGTGTACTGCGGCGCGATGCCGAACGCCTCCTCGAGCGTCGCCGGCCACTGCCCCGAGACGACCTCCTCGCGCGTCGACCAGCCGCGGAACATCTCGACGACGTGCTCGTAGTAGTCCGCCGCGTCCATGCGGTAGTCGTCGGCGTGGGTGACGCCGGCGGCGACGTCGTCGGCCGGCAGGGTGATCGGCCGCGGCGCGGACGGCGTCCCGTCGGGCGCGTACGTCGTGATGGTGGTGCCGGGCGCCGTCTTGAGCATCATCTCGGCACGGCCGTCGCCGTCGAAGTCCGCGACGGGGAACTGCGTGTAGTGGGCGCCGGCGCGGATGTTGACCCCGAGGTCCGTGCGCCACAGCTGCGTGCCGTCGAGCTCGTAGGCGTCCACGTAGACGTTGCCGGTGTAGCCGACCTGCGACACGTCCTTGGAGTTGGACGGGTCCCACTTGACGACGAACTCGTACGCGCCGTCGCCGTCGAGGTCGCCCACGCTCATGTCGTTGGCGGCGTAGGTGTAGGCCTCGCCGGCGGGCGTGACGCCGTCCGCCGGCTTGTTCAGCGGGATGTCGTGGTGCCCCGCCCACGGCGTCGCGTCGGCGCTGACGTCGACCTCGACGCCGTCGACGACGGCCGCGACCCGGTACACCGACGCCGCGGTGCCGTCCGCGTCGAGCAGGTTGGTGGCCCCCTCGACCGTGTCGATGCGCGTGCCGTCGCGGTAGACGGCGAACTGCGGGCCGGACTGCGTGGTGGCGGTCGCGCCCGTCACCTCGGGCGCGAGCAGGCGCCAGGACAGGAACACGCCCTCGGACGTCGCGACGGCGACGAGGCCGCGGTCGAGGCGCTCGAGGCGGACGGCGTCGGAGCCGTGGCCGCGGGCCGCCGCGGCGGCTCCCGCGGAGGCGGCGCCGGGTGCCGCAGGAGCTGCGGCGGAGGCCGGCGCGACGGCCCCGGCCAGCGCGAGGGCGCCGACGCACGCGGCGGCGGGCAGGGCGGTCAGGAGGTGCACACGTCGTCGGGTGCGCAGGGTCATCGGTTCCCCTTCCGGAGCCGGACGGGACGCCGGTGCGGTCGTCGGTGACCGCGGCATCGCGCTGGAGAAAGCGCTATCCGTCCGTTTTGATCGATTCAACGCCGCCGGGACCCGCCAGGTCAACACCCCGGCACGACCCGCGTGCGCGCCGCCCGGGTGACGTGACGCGGCCACGTGTCGGACCGGACCGGGCGCCGCAGGCCCTGCCCCTACACTCGGCACGTGATCTTCAAGGCCGTGGGCGACGGGCGCCCGTACCCGGACCACGGGCGCGTCACCCCCGCGCAGTGGGCGGACGTCCCGCCCCGCCAGGTGCGGCTGGACGAGCTGGTCACCACCAAGCGCACGCTGGACCTGGCGGCGCTGCTGGCCGAGGACTCCACCTTCTACGGCGACCTGTTCGCGCACGTCGTCCAGCACAAGGGCGTGATGTACCTCGAGGACGGCCTGCACCGCGCCGTCCGTGCCGCCCTGCAGCAGCGTGCGCTCCTGCACGCGCGCGTGCTGGTGCTGAGCTGAGGCGGGGGGCGTCGTGAGCGACCAGGACAGGGCCCGGCAGCTGCGGCGCCGGCACATGCACGAGCGCCAGGCGGTCGTCTTCGGCGTGCTGCTGGCGGGGCTCGCGGTGGCAGGCGTCGGCTCGGCCGCGCTCTACACCGAGAGCATCTCGGTGCCGTTCCTCGACCGGGACTTCACGCGGCTCGCGACGCCGTCGCCCACCGCCGAGGCGTACTGCCCGCCCGAGGGTGCGCTGCCCGTGCCGGCCGACCAGGTCCCTGTCAACGTCCTCAACGGCGCCGGCCGGGCCGGCCTCGCCGCGTCGACCGCCGCCGCCCTGCAGGAACGCGGCTTCGCGGTCGCGGCGACGGACAACGGCGCGTCGACCGGCGGCGTCGGCCGCATCACCTCCGGCCGCAACGGCATCGCCGCGGCCTACACGCTCCGCGCGCACCTGCCCGACGCCCTGCTGGCGCTCGACCCGCGCGAGGACGCCAGCGTCGACCTGGTGCTCGGCTCCGAGTTCCAGCAGCTGCTGCCGGTCGAGCAGGTCGTCCTCGACCCCGCCGTCCCGCTGACCGGCCCCGAGGGCTGCATCCCGTTCGCCGAGCTCGAGCAGGCCGCGCAGCAGGCGCCGGCCCCGGAGGAGCCCGCCGCGGAGGACCCGGCCGCCGAGGACCCGGCCGTGGAGCCCGCGCCCGAGGGCTGAGGCACCACGGCCGGCCCCCCGGTCAGTGCCGCAGCTCCTCGCCGCCGGGCACGGAGGCGGGGGTGGCGGGCTCGTCGTGCGTGCCGCGCCACCGGGCCACGGCCCGCATGAGGTGGTACAGCCCGATCGCGGCGGCCGTGCCGAGCGCGATGCCCTCGAACCGCAGGTCACCGGCGGCCCACGAGTAGTTCGCGATGCCGATGATCAGCGCGACGGCGGCCGGCATGAGGTTGACCGGCGACGAGAAGTCGACCCGGTTCTGCACCCAGATGCGCGCCCCGAGCAGGCCGATCATCCCGTAGAGCACCGTCGCCGCACCGCCGAGGACGCCGTCCGGGATCGTGGCGACGAGCGCGCCGAACTTCGGCGACAGCGACAGCAGCAGCGCGGTCGCGGCGGCCACCCAGTACGCGGCGGTCGAGTACACGCGCGAGGCGGCCATGACGCCGATGTTCTCCGCGTACGTCGTCGTGCCCGAGCCGCCGCCGACGCCGGCGAGGGTCGTCGCGAGACCGTCGGCGACGAGCGCGCGGCCGACGTACGGGTCGAGGTCGGTGTCGGTCATGGCCGCCACGGACTTCACGTGGCCGACGTTCTCGGCGACGAGCACGAGCACCACGGGGAGGAACAGGCCGAGCACGGCCGGGTCGAACGTCGGCGTGACGAACGGCGGCAGCCCCACCCACGCGGCGTCGGCGACGGCCTCGAGGTCCACCTCGCCGCGCAGCAGCGCCACGGCGTACCCGACGAGCACCCCGACGAGGATCGACAGGCGGCCGAGGATGCCGCGGAACAGCACGGTGACCAGCACGATCGCCAGCAGCGTGACCGTCGCGGTGACGGGGGCCGCGCGGAAGCCGGAGCAGTCGTCGCCGGTGCACGAGCCCCACGCCGCCGGCGCGAGGTTGAAACCGATGAGCGCGACGATCGTGCCCGTGACGACCGGGGGCATGAGCGCGTCGATCCACCGCGTGCCCGCGACGTGCGCGACGACCCCGACGAGCGCGAGCGCGAGCCCGGTGACGAGGATGCCGCCGACCGCCACCGACTGGCCGCCGGACGCCGTCGCCGCGCCGATCGGCGCGATGAACGCGAAGCTCGAGCCCAGGTAGCTGGGCAGCCGGTTGCGCGTGACCAGCAGGAACAGCGCCGTCCCCAGCGCCGAGAAGAACAGCGTCGTCTGCGGCGAGAAGCCCGTGATGAGCGGGACGAGGAACGTCGCGCCGAACATCGCGACGACGTGCTGCATCCCGATGCCGATCGTGCGGCCCCACGCCAGGCGCTCGCCCGGCGCCACCACCTCGCCCGGTGCGACGGACCTGCCGTCCCCGTGCACGCTCCAGCCCCAGCCCGCCACGCGACCACGCTCCTTCTGCGTCGGTGCGCCGCACCACGCGTGCGCACCGGGGGCGAGGCTAGCCACTCGGCGTCACGCGGGTGTTGCGGCGCCCCGGCGCACGCCCGGGAGGCGGTCCCGCACGCCGCGTGCGACGGTGGTGGCCCTCTTCCCCGAGACGAAGGAGGCCGAGGATGACGGTCCCGACGACCCCCGACGAGCCGCGTCCCGCGCACGACGACACCACCGCGGGCACGGCGCCCGACCCCGTCCGCGGCACCGCCCCGCAGGCCCCGCCCGCCCCCGACGACGTCGAGGACGACGGCGACCCGACGCAGCGCCGCGGGCTCGTGCCGCCGTTCCCGCCGTCCCCCGGCGGCGTCTCCGGCACGGGCACGGGCGGCGTCGCCGCGGCGGCGGCCGGCGGCGTGGCCGAGCCGATCGGCCGCGGGTCCGACGACGCGGACGACGAGCGCCGCTGACGACGCGCTGACGGTCGCGACGCGACCGCACCCGCCCGACGGGGGCCGCCGGACCACCGG
>NZ_JBHUZW010000175.1:0-5742 GCF_042667215.1 Cellulomonas sp. NPDC057328
GTGCGGGTGTTGCAACACCCGCACTCGTGACGCATGTACCGCGCTCGACGGGTGGGTGGGTGGGGCGGGGTGGGGTCAGGTCGGGCGGCGGGCGTGGTCGGCGAGGGCGACGCGGCGCTCGTGCGCGTGGTCGACCATCGGCGGCGGGTAGTCCTCGGGCGCCGCGAGGCCGAGGGTCCACGGCTCGTGCACCGCGGCCGTCGGCACGTCCCGCAGCTCCGGCACCCAGCGGCGCACGTACGCGCCGTCGGGGTCGAACTTCCTCCCCTGCGTCACCGGGTTGAACACGCGGAAGTACGGCGCCGCGTCGCGGCCGGTGCCGGCGACCCACTGCCAGTTCAGCTGGTTCTGCGGCACGTCGCCGTCGACGAGCCACGCCATGAAGTGCGCCGCGCCGCGCTGCCACGGCAGGTGCAGGTCCTTGACGAGGAACGACGCGGTGACCATGCGCATCCGGTTGTGCATCCAGCCGATCGAGCGCAGCTGGCGCATGGCGGCGTCGACGACGGGGTAGCCGGTGCGCCCCTCCGTCCACGCGGCGAACGCGGCGTCCGCGTCCGGCCCGGTCGCCCACGCGTCGTCGGGTACGACCGCCCGCAGCGACTCCCACGAGGCGCCCGGCACGTGCCACAGCACGTCGGCGTGGAACTCCCGCCAGGCGAGCTCCGACCGGTACGTCGTCACCGACTCCGCGAGCGGGCCGGCGGCACCCCGCCCGGCCTCGGCGAGGTCCGCGAGCATCGTCCGCGGGTGGATCTCGCCGTACTTGAGGTGCGGCGACATGACGGACGTGGTGTCGAGGTCGGGCCGGTTCCTGTCCTCGCGGTACCCGGCGAGGTCGTCGTGGACGAAAGCGTGCCAGCGGACGAGGGCGGCCTCCTCGCCGGCGGCCGGAAGCCGCACGTCCGTGGACGGGCCGTCGGGCAGGCCGTCGCCGCGCACGACCGCCCACGGGACGTCCCGCGGACGCGGCGCGGGCGCCGACCACCCGTGGTCGAGCCACGCGTTCCGGAACGGCGTGAAGACCCGGTACGGGTCGCCCGCGCCGGTGCTGAGCAGGCCGGGCCCGACGGCGTACGGGGAGCCCGTCGCGACGAGCGGGACGTCGCCGAGCGCCTCCGCCACGGCGGCGTCGCGCCGCCGGCCGTAGGGCTCGGTCGCCGCGCTCACGTGCACGGCCGACGCGCCGAGCTCGCGCACGAGGTCGGGGACCACGTCGACGGGGCGTCCGTGCCGCACGACGAGCCGGCCGCCGAGCGACGCGTCCAGCGCGCGCAGGCTCGCCGCGAGGTAGGCCAGCCGCGGTGCGCCCGAGACCGACCACAGCCGCGGGTCGACGACGAACAGGGGGACGACCCCGTCGCCCTCGGCGCGGGCCTGCGCGACGGCCGCCACGAGGGCGGGGTGGTCGGCGAGCCGCAGGTCGCGGCGGAACCACAGCACGGTCGGCACGCGGCACGCTAACCCGGGGCCGTGCGGGCGGCGAACGCAGCGGGCGGCGGACGCAGCGGGCGGCGGGCGGGGCGGCGTCGGCTCCCGCGCGGACCGGTGCGGCCCGGTGTGACGGGACCCACGGCCCCGGAACGCGCGCACCGGTGTCCGGGCGGGGTGAGCATGGAGGACATGAGCAACGCCGCCGACCTTCCCGTGCGGGCCACGCCCACGGAGGGTCGAACCTTCCTCGGTCACCCCGCCGGGCTGTTCACGCTGTCCGGCACCGAGCTGTGGGAGCGGTTCAGCTACTACGGCATGCGGGCGATCCTCTTCTACTACCTGACCGACACGGTCGAGAACGACGGGCTCGCGATCGACGAGGCCACGGGCCTCGCGCTCGTCGCGGTGTACGGCTCGGCCGTGTACCTGCTCACCGTCGTCGGCGGCTGGGTGGCCGACCGGCTGATCGGGGCGCGGCGCGCGACGCTGTACGGCGGCGTCGTCATCGCCGCGGGGCACGTGTGCCTCGCGCTGCCGACCGCCGCGACCGCCTACCTCGGCATCGTCCTCGTCGCGGTCGGCACGGGGCTGCTCAAGCCGAACGTCTCCAGCATGGTCGGCGAGCTGTACCGCCGCGACGACCCGCGGCGCGACTCGGCGTTCTCGATCTTCTACATGGGCATCAACATCGGCTCGGTCGCCGCGCCCCTGCTCGTCGGGCTGGCTCGCAGCATCGGCGGGTACCACGCCGGGTTCGCCGTGGCCGCCGTCGGGATGGCCCTCGCGCTCGTGGTCTTCGTGCTCGGGCGCGGCCTCCTGCGGGGCGCGGGGGAGGAGGCGCCGAACCCTCTCACGCCCGCCGACCGGCCGGGGCTGGCCCGCGCCGGCGTGCTGATCGCGCTCGCCGTGGCCGCCGCGGTCGCGCTGGGCTGGCTCGTCACGACCGCCACGGACCGCAGCGAGGGCCCGCTCGACGTCGTCATCAACGGGCTGTCCTACCTGGCGTTCGCCGCGCCCGTGGCGATGTTCCTCGTCATGTTCCGCTCGCCCAAGGTCAACGCCGCCGAGCGCTCGCGACTGCGGGCGTACGTGCCGCTGTTCGTCGCGGCAACACTGTTCTGGATGATCTTCGAGCAGGCGTCGAGCACGCTCTCCGAGTACGCGCGCGACCGCACCGACCTGCAGGTCCTCGGCACGACGATCTCGCCGGAGCTCTACCAGTCCGTGAACCCGGCGGCGATCATCGTGCTCGCCCCGGTGTTCGCGTGGCTGTGGCTGCGCACGGGCGACCGGCCGTCCACCGCGATCAAGTTCGCGCTCGGCCTCGGCCTCGCCGCGCTGAGCTTCCTGTTCCTCGCCGGCGCGACCGCGGCCGTCGGCGACGCGAAGGCGCCCTGGTGGGTGCTCGTGGTCGTGTACCTGCTGCAGACCCTCGGGGAGCTGTGCCTGTCGCCGGTGGGCCTCGCGGCGACGACGCTGCTGGCGCCGCAGGCGTTCCGCGGCCAGGCGATGGCGCTGTGGTTCCTCGCACCCGCGGCGGGCAACGCCATCACCGCCCAGCTCGTCGGCGCCACGCAGGACGTGCCGGTCGTCACGTACTTCGGCGGGATCGGCCTCGTCGCCCTCGTCCTCGCGGGCGTCATGGCGGCCCTCGCGCCGTGGGTGACCCGGCACGTCGCCGCCGGCGCGGAGAGCGACGAGGAGGTCGCCGCGCGTGCGTGACAGGGGCGGGTCGTGAGCGGCGGGCGTCACCCGCCGACGCCGGGCGCGCCGCGCCGGGCGTCAGACGGCGGGCGGCGCCGTGGACGCGCGCACGACCAGCTCCGTGGGCAGCCGCAGGTGCGGCTCCCGTTCCCGGCCCGCGACCAGGTCGACGAGCAGCTGGAGGGCCTCGGCGCCCATCTGCTGCAGCGGCTGGCTGATGGTCGTCAGGGGCGGCGTGCACAGCGCGGACTCGGGCACGTTGTCGAACCCGATGACGGACAGGTCGCGCGGCACGTCCAGCCCGAGCTCCTGGGCCACGCGCACGAGCGCGATGCCCGACAGGTCGTTCGCGGCGAACACGGCCGTCGGCCGGTCCGCGCGGTCGAGCAGCTCCCGGGCCGGCGCCGTCGCCGTCTCGGGGCGGTACCCGCCGTTGCGGACCAGCGACTCGTCGACCTCCAGGCCGGCCGCCGCCATGGCCTGCCGGAAGCCGCGCTCGCGCTCGCGGGCGGACTCGAGGTCCGGGCGGCCGCCGAGCAGGCCGATGCGCCGGTGGCCCAGCGCGAGCAGGTGCTCGGTCGCGGTGACGGCGCCGGCGAGGCTGTCCGCGTCGACGGTCGGCAGGCCGGACGGCCCGGCGTGCGGGTCGACGGCGACCACCGGGATGCCGGGGACGGCCTCGAGGACGGTCGGCGTGACGATGACGGCCCCGTCGATCAGCGTCCCGGACAGGCGCGAGAGGTAGCGGCGCTCCCACCCGACGTCGGCGTGGCCGCCGCCGCCGGAGTAGGCGAGCAGCTCGTAGCCCGTCGCGGTGACGGCGCCCGAGGCGCCCTTGAGCAGCTCGGTGGAGAAGGGCTCGAACTCGGCGACGAGGATGCCGAGCACGTTGGTGCGCGAGCTGCGCAGCGAGCGCGCGCCGAGGCTCGCCTCGTAGCCCAGCTGGGCGATGACGCCCTGGACGCGCTCCAGGGTGCTCTGCGAGACGCCGTAGCGACCGTTGACCACCTTCGAGACGGTGGCGACCGAGACCCCGGCAGTTCGGGCGACATCGGCCATCTTGACGCGAGGAGCGAGGTCCACGTGGGTGATCGTAGAGCAACCGTGTCGATAACGTTATCGACATCGATTGACACGACTTCTGGACGGCTGATTACCTAACGCCCGTCCCTCCCTCTCAAGGACGACGAGGAGATCGAAGATGAAGAGGACTACCGCCCTCCGCGCCGTGGCGCTGGGCGCTGGACTCGCGATGCTCGCCACCGCCTGCAGCTCGGGCGGCACCGGCGGCAGCGAGGAGACCGCTGGTGGCGACGGCGAGAACGTCACGCTGCAGTGGTGGCACAACTCGAACACCGGCGAAGGCAAGGACTACTACGACCAGGTCGCCGACCAGTTCGAGCAGGACAACCCCGGCGTGACGATCGAGGTGAGCGCCCTCCAGCACGAGGACATGCTCACGAAGCTCGACGCGGCCTTCCAGACCGGGGACACCCCCGACGTCTTCATGGAGCGCGGCGGCGGCGAGCTCGCCGCCCACGTCGAGGCCGGCCTCGTCAAGGACATCACCGAGTCGGCGTCGGAGACGATCGCCAACATCGGTGGCGTCGTCGACGGCTGGACCAACGAGGACAAGGTCTACGCGCTGCCGTTCTCCATCGGCGTCGTCGGCTTCTGGTACAACAAGTCGCTCTTCCAGCAGGCGGGCATCACCGAGCCGCCCGCGACGATGGAGGAGCTCAACGCGGCGAACGACAAGCTCAAGGCCGCGGGCATCGAGCCGATCTCGGTCGGCGCCGGCGACAAGTGGCCGGCCGCCCACTACTGGTACTACTTCGCGCTGCGCGAGTGCTCCAAGGACGTCATGGGCGAGGCCATCGCCACCCGCGACTTCTCGGACGACTGCTTCCTGCGTGCCGGTCAGGACCTCGAGGCGCTCGTCGCCACGAAGCCGTTCAACACCGGCTACCTCGCCACGGTGGCGCAGACGGGTCCGGCCTCCGCGTCGGGTCTGCTCGCCACGGGCAAGGTCGCCATGGAGCTCGCGGGCCACTGGGAGCCGGGCGTCATGAAGGGCCTCACCGAGGACGGCACCGGCCTCGGCGAGAACACGGGCTGGTTCCCGTTCCCGGCCGTCGAGGGCGGCGAGGGCGACCAGGCCGCGCAGCTCGGCGGCGGTGACGCGTGGGCCTGCTCGCAGGACGCGCCCGACGTCTGCGTCGACTTCATCGAGTACCTGCTGTCCGACGAGGTCCAGAAGGGCTTCGCCGAGTACGACATGGGTCTGCCGACCAACCGTTCCGCCAGCGCGTTCGTCCAGGACCCGGCGCTCGCCGGCCTGCTGGCCGTCCGCAACGACGCCCCGTACATCCAGCTCTACCTGGACACGGAGTTCGGCGAGAACATCGGTGGCGCCATGAACGACGCGATCGCGACCGTCTTCGCGGAGCAGGGCTCCGCGCAGGACATCGTCGACGCGATGACGTCCGCAGCCGCGAACGAGTGAGTGACGTGGCCAGCGACCTGACCCCCCGTACGCAGGGGAGGGGACCCAGGGGCGCAGCCGCGGGAGCACGCACCGGCGCCGCCGGCCAGGCATCGGCC